>NZ_CAAAFT010000031.1:9057-9529 GCF_900634765.1 Candidatus Protofrankia californiensis
TCCCTGGGCATGCACCTCGAAGCTCATCTCATAGTCGTTTCCGCAAACTTCACAGCTGCCCATTGTGACTCCCCGTCGGCACCCTTGTGATTGCTTTGTCACTGTTCGGCGGGCCCGTAGACCGGGCGCGGCACCGGGGTTCTCCGGAGGCGACTGGAGCGCCAAGTCCCCGGGTCACTCGCCGATAACCCGCTGTGCCGCTCGTGCCCGGCCGCGCAGCGGCCAAACCGGTGCGAGCGAATTCCCTCTCGGCAGCCGAGCGATCAGACCTGTTCGCCCGTCTTCTCTGTTCGGCCTGTCTTCTTCTGGTCGTGCTTGCCCCGTGCCCGGGGTAGTTGACGCATCGGCGATGCGTGTATCCGTCACAGGTACGGATGCGCGCATCGCCCGCTCCTCGTCCGTTGCAGGCCGGGAGCCAGAGTGTGGACGTAGGCGGCCGGCGTGGACGCCGGCGGCCGGCGTGGACGCAGAC
>NZ_CAAAFT010000031.1:9865-18207 GCF_900634765.1 Candidatus Protofrankia californiensis
GAGCCAGAGTGTGGACGTAGGCGGCCGGCGTGGACGCCGGCGGCCGGCGTGGACGCAGACCGCGGACCGGCGCCGTTGCAACCCGGCTATACGGGACTACCCGGGGCTGCGGAATGTCCCCGGCCAGGGGGTCCCGTCCGGGGCCTCGGCAGCCGCCTCTTTCCTTGGCCGGCAGGGTATTCCGCCCTATTTACTGCGGTGATTTACCGACGTGTCGTCATGCCGACCGAAACCCGCCCGAAGGCGCCAGGTTAGAGGCGTGTAAAAATTCCATTTCGCAAACACCGCTGCGGCTGGCCCGATGATTCATCCGTAAGCCCGTTGTCCCAGCTCACGGGGTGTCCGGACGTTCATGGCAGTACCCGGCGCCCATACCAGACGGCGGGTCCGGGTCCGGCAAGGTCTTTCCGTCGCGTGATTCACGACTCACCACCCCAATCATACGTGCGTATATGCGGGCTGTGCGCTGGAATTATGCCAGGTGCGAGAATCATGAAAGAAGGAAGAGAACCGCATGAATCCGCAGTCGCCCTTCACGAACAGGGCTCGTGAGTCCACCGACGTCGTCCTCATCGGCGCGGGAATTATGAGCGCCACGCTCGGTACTCTGCTGCGCAGACTCCAGCCGGACTGGTCGATCGACGTATACGAGCGATTGCCCAGGGTTGCCGAGGAGAGCTCGGACCCATGGAACAACGCGGGCACCGGTCATGCCGCCCTGTGTGAACTGAACTACACCAGTGAGCTCCCCGACGGCACCATCGACGTGCAGAAGGCCATCAATATAAACGAACAGTTCCAGGTGAGCCGCCAGTTCTGGTCGTATCTGGTGGAGGACGGAACATTTTCCGATCCGGAAACCTTCATCAACTCGACGCCGCACATGACCTTCGTGCGCGGGGCGGCGGATGTCAGCTTTCTCCGCAGAAGGTACGAGGCGCTGCGCACGGAGCCGTTGTTCTCCGCCATGGAGTTCAGCGACGACCCGGCTGTGATCCAGCGTTGGACACCGTTGTTGATCGAGCAGCGCAAACCCGGCGAGCAGATCGCCGCAACCCGTGACATATCCGGGACCGACGTGGATTTCGGCTCCCTGAGCCGTCAGCTTTTCCGGTCGCTCGAGTCGTCCGGTGTCAGTATCCACCTCAACCAGGAGATCAGGGCGCTGACGCAGAAGCCGGACGGACGGTGGCGGTTGCGCGTCCACAATAACACGAACGGGAAGACGAAGGAAATCTCCGCGCGGTTCGTGTTCGTCGGCGCCGGTGGGTGGGCGCTGAAAATCCTGCAGAAATCGCGTATACCCGAGGCGTACGGCTTCGGCCTGCTGCCCATCAGCGGGCAGTTCCTCCGCACCGACAACCCGGCTATCGTCGCCCGGCACCATGCGAAGGTGTACGGCAAGGCGCCGATCGGTGCGCCGCCGATGTCCATGCCGCACCTGGACACCAGAATCGTTGACGGCCAGAAATCGATCCTGTTCGGTCCTTATGCCGGTTCGAGCCCGAAGTTTCTCAAATATGGCTCCGTCTTCGACATGCCGTCATCCATTCGCTGGCACAACATCCTTCCGCTGCTTGCCATGGCCAGGGACAACATCGCACTTGTCGCCCTGCTGGTGAACGCGCTCAGAGCAACTCGGAAGAAGAAGATCGCTGAACTCAGGGAATTCGTTCCCGGCAGCCTGGCAAGGGATTGGCGGATCATCACGGCCGGTCAGCGGGCGCAGATCGTGAAGAAAGATCCCGAGAAAGGGGGAGTTCTCCAGTTCGGAACCGAGGTCGTCGCGTCCCGGGACGGGTCCATCGCCGGAATTCTCGGCGCCTCACCCGGCGCATCCACCGCTGTACCGATCATGCTCGATCTTCTCCGGCGGTGCTTTCCGGAGCACTATGACGCCTGGCAGCCCACGCTGGGCGAAATGATCCCCACGTTCGGCCAGCGGCTCTCGGATAATTCCGAGCTCGCGGCACAGACGATGGCTGCGACCGCGAAGACCCTGCATCTCACCGAAATTCCTCGGCTCCTTCCGCGCCGATCTGCCGGTACCGGGGACGGGAAGGCCGCCGAATAGGTCGGGTAGACCGGGAGGGGCGCTGAATAATGGTGTTCGCCCGGTGAGCGGGGCAGTCCGTGCTCGGATGGCCGGACTTCGGCGAGGCCCGGATAGTGGTGCTCTAGCGGATAGTGGTGCTCTATCCGGGCCGGCGAGCTGTAGCCGCAACGGTTTGCTGGCGCGATGAGGGTCAGCCGCCGGCGAGCTGTGAAGGAACTCGACGACCGCGGTGGCGTCCTTTTCCGGTAACCGTGCGCATTGCGCCGGTGCAGTAGAAGCGATCTTGAAAAGGGTCGGTCACCGTCCGGTGGCTACGCGGAGGGCTTCGTCCTTGCTGGGTGCGGTCGCGGCTGAGGACGGCGGCTGAGGATGGTCGTACCGGCACCCTCGAGATCGTCTGGTCGCCTTCCAGCCAAAAAGCATCTCGTCCTCCCGATAGGTCCGGGCCCTCCTGGGCCCTAGACTTGCAGCATGGCGCTGAGTGATGCGAAGTATGTTGCGGTAACAACTTTCCGTAAGACTGGTTCCGGCGTGTCCACGCCTACGTGGATCGTTCCGCTTGACGGGGGTCGAGTCGGCTTTTGCACGTCGTCGACGTCCGGTAAGCACAAGCGACTCCGGAACAACCCCAAGGTTGTGGTACAGCCGTCGGACGTGCGTGGACGCGTCCGGGATGGTTCGTCGCCCGTCGAGGGAAGCGCCGAGTTGGCAACCTCCGGCAACGACTTCGACGCGGTCCAGCGCAAAGTTCGCGCGAAATACGGAGTAATGGTTCCGGTGTCGAGACTGTTCAATACGCTCGGCCATCTCGGCAAGAGGAAGTCCCCATACGGTGATGTTGTTGTCGTTATCACTCCGGTCGGCTCGTCATAGGGATCACAGCGCCCTTCACGGTCGCAGCGCGCTTGCGCCTTTGACTCATCGCTTCCTTGTGCCGTTACCTCCGTCGTTATGGGCTTGACTACGTCGCAGACGGTAATGATTGATCGTCTGGGAGTAGCAATGCCACCCGGCTCGAACGGCGGGTCGTTGTCACGACAGTCGACCGTACGGTCTGCTATCAGCCCATTCCGCGGAGCGCTTATGTCGCGGTAGTATCCTCGGGTCGGCGCGCGGAATGCACGGAATGCGCGGAAGGGGAGTGCCGTGACCTGTTGGTCCTCGACCATCATCTCGTACCGCGCGTGAAAACACGTCCCGCGAGCCGTACCGCGGTGCTGGTCTGCCAGGGTCGCGCCGCCGCGGACGGGCTGGTCGCGCCAGGCAGGTTCCATGATGCGACGGCGATCGCGTTGCTGCGTGACGACGAGCGGGTCCCGGTCGACCGGGTGCGCGGGGGCGTGCCGCCCCAGAGCTGGGCCCAGCGGGCGGAGTTCGAGATGCTACGGGCAACCGCCGAGGTGATGGTGGCGCGCACCATCGTGATCGACGAGGCCGTGCGTTCCCGGCTGTCCCCACAACTGGTGATCCTGGGCGCTGGTCTGGACGACCGTGCCTGGCGCATGTCCGAGTTGGCCGAGGTCGACGTCTTCGAAATCGACCACCCCGCCTCCCAGCAGGACAAGCGCGACCAGGTTGGCGATCTTTCGCCGTGTGCGCGGTCGCTGCGGTTCGTGCCCGTCGACTTCTCCGGCGACCGCCTCGAGGACGCGCTCGGCTCCGGCCGGTCATCACCGTGCCGTACCGACGACATGGGTCTGGGAGGGCGTCGTGCCGTACCTGACACGGGCCCAGGTCGCCGCCACGGTGGCGGCCGTCGACCGCTGCTCCGCTCCCGGCAGTCGCCTGATCATCAACTACCAGTCACCCTCCCTGCCAGCGGCCGTCGGCCGTATGGCCGCCCGCGCCATGACCACGCTCGTGCGCCAGCCGAACGTGTGGGCGGCCGAGCCACGCCGCTCATCCTGGACAGCCGCAGCCATGCGCACACTGCTCACCAACCACCGTTTCCCGGTCGCCGACGACAGCGACCTGCTCACCGTCGCTGCCCGACTGTCCATCCCGGTGAAGCAGCGCCGATCGCTGCAAAGCGGGCGAGTCACCGTCGCCGACCGCCCGCATTGACGCTGCGTGAATGCCACCGCGAACCACACTGCGGATCAAGGTGGGTCTCGTCAGCAGCCCGTGTTACGGCTGTCGGAAGGTCCACCTACGATCGACGGTATGTCGCCGGTGTCGCGTGGACGTAAGACCAAGAAGGGTAAGAAGCCTCCCTCCGCTCGTCCGATCGGTGTGTCGTCGCGCGCTGGCAGCCGGCAGCCAGAGCAGCAGAACGCGCCGGCCACGGTGTCACAGCTGTTGGCGGGGCGTCGGCAGCAGCCCGACTGGTTCGGTCCGTCGACCGGGGCGGTCGTCGACGGGGCCGATATGGTCATGGCGGCCGACGGGCCTCGCCGTCTGGAGGAGGTAGCTGCGCAGCTGCTGGGCGGGCAGCTGCGCCGTGTCCTGCGCGAGGAACGCGCCGGGCTGTGGTTCGACTGGTGGTTCGCCCAGCTCACCGAGGCGCTGGCTGCCCGTGTCCGCGACGAGCTGGACCGGGGCAGCGGCGTATGGGAGGCGCCTTGGCGGCTGTTGCACGGCCTTGCCTCGATCGGGTCACCTGCGCTCGCTTCGGGCGCCCAGGCCGCGTTACGGAGCCTGGCGGCGGACGTCGCGAAGGCGTCACGGGCTGACGCGGCCGTGCGGAGCCAGCCGCAGTGGCTGGAAACGCTGCCGCGTATCGCCGCCACTGGCGAGGTATGGCATATGCGCGACGCCTACGGCACCCGGCTGGCGGTGATCGCCGGCTGTGAGTATCCGGGTGGTGCGGACCCGTCGGTCTTCCTGTTCGACATCGACGCCTGCGGGTTCGTGGAGCTGGTCAACGCAGGCGTCTTCGGCGACGTGCCGCAGGCGGCCGCAGCGTGGCGGAGCATGGTCGGTGAGACGGCTGACGACGCCCAGCCGGTACCGGCCGAGACCGCGGAAGCCCTACAGCGCCTCCTCTACTGCGACATCGGGGAAGAGACGCTACACGGAACCGAGTCCGACGCCGCACTGGACAACTGGTTCCGCGCCCGGCGCCGTATCCATGATCTTGCGGACGCGTTGGGCAGGCGTGGGATGCCGCTGCCCGAGACACGGTCGCTGTACCGCGACATCGACGAGACGCCGACGGCGCAGGCGTTCACTACCTGGTATGTCACACGCCACGGCGTACAGCCGGATTCCGAGGCAGTTGCCGCGCTGGCGTACGAGTGGATCGAGGGCATCCTGCCGGAAACCCGGCATACGGTGTCCCCGCACCGCGTCCGGTTCCACCGGGCCCTGATGAACGACTGGATCGACGATCCGGTCACGGCGGCGGCGAAGACGCTGCTGCCCGACTGGGTACGTTGGTACGGCGAACAGGCCGGACTCCCCGAACACCTCGTCGGCCGAGCCGTCGCCGCCGCCACCGGCAGTCCTGGAACGCCGGCGGACTGCGGGGCGGCATTGCTGTGATCCCGGTCGCTCGGCTGATCGGATCCCGATCGTCCGACCGATCGCGATCCACGACCCCAGCACCACCCGCCCCGTTACCGGCGTCGTCCCGGCCTCGAATTCCGGTCGGGAATGCGGTGTTGCCGTCAACCCCCTGCCGAGCCGATGCCCGCGGTCACCGGAGGGTGATGAAGTCGGCGACTCACAGCCCTGCATCGCGGATGACCCGACGAAGTGTCCCCGGCGGAATATCTCCGCCCGGATGGACGGGAACGACGGTGAAGCGACCTTCATGCAGCCAGCCGTGGACGGAGACCTGTCCCGGAAGACGCACCACGCTGTCTCGGTGGGTTACGCGACGACCCGGCCGAAGAGATCAACGTGCAGCCGTTTGGCCGGCGTCAGCCGCGAGGATCCGGCGGCGACGGTAGAGAATGCCATGGCCGGTGTACCAGGCCGGCGGTCGCGTGTTCTGATCCGGAAGAAAGCTGGGGACGGTATGACAGCTATGGAGGATGCCGCCGAGCTGTGTCGCGCGGACAACGGTCTCGCCGTGATATCTACGCTTCGCGCGAATGGAGGCATCCAGGCGTCGGTCGTGAACGCCGCCTTCACGCGGCATCCGCTGTCGGACGTGCCGGTCGTCGCCTTCGTGACGTATGGCAAGGTCAAGTTGGCTCATCTCCGCCGACGTCCACAGATCAGCGCGACGTTCAAGTCCGGTTGGCGGTGGGTGACCGTGGAAGGCGCCGCGGAGCTCATCGGGCCGGATGACCTGAACGAGCACGTCGACGCCGATCGGCTCAGACTCCTGTTACGCGAGATATTCGTTGCCGCCGGAGGCACCCACGACGACTGGGAGACCTACGACCGCGTGATGGCGGAGCAACGACGCACGGCCGTCTTCATCGAACCATCCCGGATCTACAGCAACTGACGCCACGACACGGTCGAGCCGGAGGATCAGAGAGCGGCGGCAAACTCTGTGATCGACAGTCCCGCGTCACGAATGATCCGACGCAGTGTTCCGACCGGGATGTCACGACCCGGATGAACAGGCACGACCGTGAAGCGACCCTCAGAGCTCCTCATCATGTGATGACTTCCCTTGACACGGACCACCTCGAAGCCGAGCTTCTCGAGGACTTTGACTACCTCCCCGCCAGGCAGCACGGGAAGAGGTGGCATCAGGCGACGTCCCGCACAATCGTCAGGACCGGAGGAACGCCGAGCTCCTCGATGACCAGGCTGACGGCCTCGTAGAGATCGGTGACGGCATCCTCGGGACTGTTGCCGAGCCCGTGCGCGCCACCACTGGGGAACGACGCATGGGCCGCCCAGGTGCCGTCCTCCTCCTGCTCCAGCTCATAGGGGATCTGGACCATCCGCTTCATGGCGCTGACTGTACGCCGTCAGCCGCAAGGCTCGCAGTAGCTCCGATCACGGCACATGGACGCCGCCCGTCTGGACTGTCGAAGGCTGGTGAGTGGCCGCCCGCCACCGGGCCGCGCGGCAATCTCATCGGCCTGGACCTACTGCCTCCACCACTCGAACCAGAGCCGCAGCCCAACGCCGAGCAGACAGCCGCCCGGCGAGGGCAGGATCGCCGCCGGAGGTGGCGATCAATTCCAGCGTCTCGCCGCGCTGCCGGCCGGACAGGCGCTCGGCATGTCCTGCCTTCCGGAACGGAATAGCCCCGATCGATGACAGGACGCCGGACAGTGCGGATATGGAGCCGCCGTTCGTCAGTGCTGGCCGAGCCAGAGGGTGGCGCCGGTGGTCGCGAGGCGGTTCTTGCGTGTCTCGTAGTCGGGCAGGGCCCGTTCGACCGCCTTCCAGAACGCGACGGTCTTGAACACCTGGATGCTCCTCGACCAACCCGCGCAGGTCCGCCTTGGCCAGGCCGGAGGCGAAGTCCAGGTAGTCGACGTCCCGGTCGACGAACAGCGCGTCCGGGCTGAACCCGTGCGCGGCGAACAGAATCGCCTTCGCCGTGCCCTCGGCCCGCGGCACCCAGCCGTGCAGGTGGGCGCGAACGTCCTGCGGCTCCGGTGGCGGCGCGTTGTCGGCGTAGCGGCGGATGCTCAGGTTGTCGCCCTGCTCACGCAGCTCGGCTCGGCTCACCACGGTCGCGTAGCCGGGGATGTCGGCGAACTCCCGGTACGCCGAGACGATCTTCTCGGGGTGTTCGGGGAGAAGGTAGTTCTGCGCCCGGCCGGCGTGGAACTCGGCGTCCGTGTTGACGAACAGCACCTTCCCGGCGCGCTCGGCCGGTTTCGATCCGGGTGCCCGCAGCACCGCCACCATGTGCTGCACGAACATCAGAACTGTCGAAGAACGCCTGGACGTCGAGGTCAACGACCCAGTCGTACTTCCAGCAGCCTAGGTCGGCACATCGTGACCGCGTCCAGCGCCGACTGTGCCGGCCCGAGCGGCGGAGTGTCCGCCGCTAGAACGGACGATCGTGCGAGTCGACGGCCACCATCGTCGCAGGTCACGGAGGGTTTGTCCGGTTCGTGGCGGGGGCTACGCCGACAGCTGTTGCTACATCTGTAGCAACGTCGGCAGACTTTTGGGCACCGATTTCCTAGATCAAAATCACAAAAGCCCAGGTGAGCGGTGGTGGGCAGGGGCGGGGTCGAACCGCCGACCTTCCGCTTTTCAGGCCGGTCCATACCGTCCAGGAGCGTCCGCACACGTACCCTGACGTCCATTTCCGGCCTGGAGTACCCCTTTGGCGGCCCGCGTTGCCACACGCACTGCCACCACATCCCCCGCTCCTCAGAGGGCCGTAGGCGCCGCTACCGAGCCCCGTCCGCACCCC
>NZ_CAAAFT010000032.1:0-2958 GCF_900634765.1 Candidatus Protofrankia californiensis
GCAGGAGAACGGGAAAGGGAGTGTGTGCGGTGGCCGGAACAGCGCTGTCCCGGCCACCGCACACACTCCCGGGCGGGTTATCCATGGCCATGTCGGTGGCCGGCGTCGTCCGGGAGGGGTTGCCGCGGTCGCGGGAGCCTCCCGACCAGGGCCGGGGACGCCGGGTGCTCCCCGGCCCGCAGGATGATCGTCCAGGCGCCGAGGGTGTCCAGTTCCGCGGTGATGGCCGCACGGACAGCCGGGACCGGGGACAGGTGGGCGGGGGTGGGTATCAGCACCGTGCAGCCCCCGCCTCTGCTGACGGCGTCCAGGAGGGCGGTGAGCCCGAGGCGGATGATCCGGACGGGAAGCGTGTTGCGGTCGACGTAGGTTTCCGCCAGCGTCAGGCCCCCGGTGTGGGCATAGGCGCTCAGTAGGTCGTGCAGCCGGCTGATCTCGTCCTCGTCGTCGTGGTCCAGACTGAGGTATCCGTAGCAGACCCGGCCGTCCCGCCCAGCCGGGCTTCTGCTGGCCGCCGCCCGGCCCGTCGCATATCCCCGTATGGTGTGGCGGACCGGAGCCGCCTGGGGGCGTCGCCGTGCCGGTGGCCCCTCGGAGGGTCGTGGCCGGGCGGACGGTGGGCTCCAACAGCCGATTGCCTGGTGCATGACGGATCGTCCCTGCTGATCGTGTGACGGCTCGGGGGCTCGCGGCGACGTCCACGCGTAGGAATCACGGCGAGTGTCGTACATCGGCGGATAAGTGACAGGCATCAGTGTCGTCCCGTCGGTCGCAAGATGCAAGGGGAAATCTGCAAAGAGCAGAAATCGTGTGGCGGTACGCTCTTGCGACTGGTGACGTGGCACACTGACGGCAGACAGGAGCCGGCGTATGGAAGGTGGTGGCGGGTGGCGACGGTTGATACCGGGCCGGTCAGCGGCCCCACCGTGCGGCGGATGATCCTGGGCCGGCGGCTCCAGGCACTACGCGAGGCCGCCGGGCTGTCCTACGAACAGGCCGGACAGAAGATCGACATATCGCCGTGGACGATCCGGCGGATGGAAAACGCCTCCGTCAAACTGAAACTCGCCAACGTCCAGGTCCTGCTCGGCCACTACGGCGTCACCGACCCCGACGAGGTCCAGGCGTTCCTCGCCCTGGTCCGGGAGGCGAACCAGCCCGGCTGGTGGCACCGCTACACCGACGTCCTGCCCGCCTGGTTCAAGGTCTACGTCGGCCTGGAAGAAGCCGCCACGCTCATCCGCGCCTACGAACCCCAGTCCGTCCCCGGCCTGCTCCAAACCCCCGACTACGCCCGCGCGCTCACCCACGCCGGATTCCCGGACGCCCCCGCCAACGAACTCGACCGGCGGGTCGAGCTACGCCTGGCTCGCCAGGCCCTGCTGACCCGCCTCGACCCGCCGCACCTATGGGTCGTCCTCGACGAAACCGTCCTGCGCCGCCCCGTCGGCGGCCCCGCGGTGATGGCCGCCCAACTCGACCGGCTCGCCGAAGCGGCCACACTCCCGCACGTCACCATCCAGATCATGCCGTTCGCCGCCGGAGCGCACCCGGCGATGTACGGGCCGTTCCACCTCTTCCGCCTGCCCGCGGAACTCCCCGACATCGTCTACGTCGAAACCATGACCGCAGCTCACTACCTCGATAAACCCGACGACATCACCCCGTACCGGCATGCCCTCGACCACCTCGCCACCCACGCCGCACCCCCCGAGGCCACCCCCGGCCTACTCCACGACCTCGCCAAGGAGTTCCACCTATGACCAGCATCCACAACGGCATGCCCGCAGCCAACCTCGGAGCCGACGGCTGGCAGAAACCCTGGAGCGGCCCCAACGGCGGAAGCTGCCTCGAAGCCAAAAAACTCCCCGACGGCCGCGTCGCGCTCCGCCAGTCCACCGACCCCACCAGTCCCGCCCTCATCCTCGAAACCCACGAAATCCGCGCATTCATCAACGGCGCGAAAACCGGCCTCGTCGACAACCTCCTCAGCTAACCTCGAACCTTCCTCCAGTGGTCCGGCCTCCATGACCACGACCTCCACTTGGCGTTCCATCAGCCAGGCTCGTAACCTCAACCGCCGGACCCTGGCCGGGTCGTGCTCCCCCGAACCGTTCAGTCTCCAACAGCCAGCTACCGGCCCGTCGCGGCCTCACCGAAGCCGGAGCCCCGGTGCCGCCGCCGACGACGTCTTGGTCTTCGTAGTGGGTGCGGTGCGATCCTCACCGAGGCCGGGACCCCGGTGCCGCCTCCCTCGGACGTCAGAAATGCAGTCCGCGCGCGGGTTGTGATCCTCACCGAGGCCGGGGCCCCGGTGCCGCCAGGGGCAGACCGCAAGCTCAGCCCACCACGGCGGGGTTGTGATCCTCGCCGAGGCCGGGGCCCCGGTGCCGCCACCGTGGCGGCCTGGACGGGCGCCACCGCCGAGAGTTGTGATCCTTACCGAGGCCGGGGCCCCGGTGCCGCCTTAGTTTCCAGAGAGGTTCGGATGTCGACGGAAGGTTGTGATCCTCACCGAGGCCGGGGCCCCGGTGCCGCTTCGGCCGGCCGCAGCCTCCCGACCCGTGAGTAATGGTTGTGATCCTCACCGAGGCCGGGGCCCCGGTGCCGCTTGGTGATCGACTCGGCGTCTGTGAGTCGACGGCGTTGTGATCCTCACCGAGGCCGGGGCCCCGGTGCCGCGGCGCGCTGAACGTGGCGCAGGGCCAGCTCGAGGGGTTGTGATCCTCACCGAGGCCGGGGCCCCGGTGCCGCGTGTACCGCCCGTTGGTGTATGCCTCCCAGTCGGTGTTGTGATCCTCACCGAGGCCGGGGCCCCGGTGCCGCGACCGTCGCACATCCGGCCGGGACGCGAACCCCATGTTGTGATCCTCACCGAGGCCGGGGCCCCGGTGCCGCTGGGAGCCAAGCGCGCCGTCAACCACAGCGGGAAGTTGTGATCCTCACCGAGGCCGGGGC
>NZ_CAAAFT010000033.1:0-11808 GCF_900634765.1 Candidatus Protofrankia californiensis
CTTGGACTTCGATTCATAGACCGAGTTTCCGATAAAACTCATGATGGTCTACGACGCCACCGCCCGTCAGCTGCTGGACGACTACCAGGTCTTCAACGACACCGTGGCGGAACTCGCCGCGAAGGGCCGCGACGACCTGCTCCGCCAGGGCGTCGATCCCGCCGGCATCCAGTCGCGCGTGGAGGTCGACCTGCGCTACGGCAACCAGCTTGCCCAGATCGGTGTCGTGTGCCCGTTCGAGCGGCTCACCTCGCACCGGGACGTGATCGAGTTGCTGGACCTGTTCAGCAACATCTACGCCCAGCGGTATGGCGAAGGCAGCCAGGCGCCCGAAGCAGGTGTCCGGATCAACGTCATCCGGGTGGTGAGCTATGTCGATCACGACAAGTTCACCATGCAGCCCACCCAGGCCGAGCCTCGCCCGGCACCGAACCCCGCCCGGTGGCGGGAGTGCTACTACCCGGGCATCGACGGGGCGGTCAAGACCGCCGTCTACGACGTCGCCGGCCTCGAAGAGGGCCATGTCGTGGAGGGTCCCGCCTTGGTGGAGACCCCGCGCACGACCTACCTCGCCGAACCGGGGTGGCAGATCACGATCGGGCGTACCGGCTCCGCGGTGCTCACCAGGACCATCTGAGCGAGACGCCGGAAGGAGGTTGGCGACGATGCCAGCAACCATGCAAGCGTTGGCGTTTCTCGGTCTCGGCAAGGCGGGCGTCATCGAGAAGCCCATACCGAAGCCCATCCGTTTCGCGTAGCCCGTGCGCGGCCTGGGAAACCGCTTGCCATCCTTGCCAGACACGTCTTACCGGAAGGTGCGTCGCCATGAGCCAGTCCGACAATGCTGACGACAAGTCGCTGGTCGAGAAGTTCCTCGAAGAAAACGTCCTGTTCCTCGGGCCCGATCCCGAGATCATGAAGAACCACAAGCTCGCTCCGGAGTCACCGCGCGAGACACAGGCGCTGGCGCGGTTCACGAACCCCGAAGTGATCAACCTGGTGCGGAACAAGCTGCAGACCGCATGTAACGAGTCGTTCGACATGGTCGAGCAGATGGGTGCGGCGCCGAGAGCGAAGTGGGGCGACCTGATCTCCGGGATGTGGACGGCCTCGGGTGACCTGGCCCTGTCCAGCATGGGCGGTGTGCTGCTGTTCTCGGTGCTCACGCAGCACCCGGTCAAGTTCATCCTCAAGTACTGGGCCGACGAGCCGACGGTCGGTATCCGCGAGGGCGACGTCTTCATGCACAACGACGCCCGCTACGGCAACGTCCACAACACCGATCAGAGCCTCGTCATCCCGGTCTTCCACGAGGGGCAGCTGATCTGCTTCACTGGCGCGGTCGTGCATGAGGGTGAGAACGGCGCCACCGAACCCGGCGGTATGCCCTCGGCGGCGGAGTCCCCGTTCGATGAGGGCCTGAAGGTCCCGCCGCTCAAGGTGGGCGAGAACTACACGTTCCGCCGCGACATCATGACCTTCCTGCAGAACTCGGTGCGCGAGCCGAAGCTGCAGATGGAGGGTATGAAGGCCAAGCTGTTTGCGGCGATGCGGATGAAGGACCGGGTCCAGGATGCGATCGCCGAATACGGTGTCGACACGGTGATCGCCACGCTGCGGCGTACCCTGACCGACACCGCCGACGAGGTCCGCCGCAGGCTCCGGACGTGGCCGGATGGCACCGTGCGGCAGAACACCTTCGCCGACGGAACACTGCGGGAGAACTGCCTGGTCAAGATCAGGCTGGCGATAACCAAGAAGGACGACGAGCTGATCCTGGATTTCCGTGGCTCGTCACCGGAGTTCCTGAACCGGGCCAACAACACGATCCTTTCGTCGATGAAGGGCATGCTGGCCCAGGAGTTCCTTACGTTCGTGTGGCCGGACCTGCCGCGGAACCAGGCGGTGTTCGAGCCGATGACCGTCATCACCGACCCGGGGTCGGCGCTGAACTGTTCCCCGGATGCGCCGAACGCGCAGAGCATGATGACGTTCTTCCCCTCCTTCACTGCGGCCCAGTTGGCGGTGCCGAAACTCCTTTACAGTGCGGGTGAACGCTCTACGGACGTCATCGCCGGCTGGTACAACATGATCGTCACGTTCATCTACGGCGGCATCAACCAGCATGGCGAGCTGGTGGGCAACGTGTGTGCCGACCTCAATGGCATGGGCGGGGCCGCACGGTCCAACCGGGACGGCGAGCACGCGGTCGCCCCGATCTTCGCGCCCATGGCCGACATCGGTGAGCAGGAGCTCATCGAGGAAGAAGTCCCGATCCTCAAGATCGTGCCGAACAGGGTGATGCGGGACAACCAGGGCTTCGGCAAGTTCCGCGGTGGCCAGGGCTACCAGCAGATCGCCACCGCCAAGGACAGCGCCATGTGGGGCTTCATGGTGTGCAGCATCGGCTCGAAGTTCCCCAGCTCGCACGGCATCTTCGGTGGCTACGGCCCCGGCACCTACCCGCTGTGCAAGATCAAGGGCGTCGACATCTTCAAGGTGATGGACAACCAGCGCGAACTGCTGCGCTACACCATCGAGGAACTGATGAACGACCGTCCGTTCCCCGATGCGACCTACTCGACGCACCACATGGGCCTGCAGTTCGAGCTCGCCGACCGAGGCGAGCTGTACATGCTCACCCAGGGTGCCGGCGGTGGCTACGGTGACGTGCTCGAACGCGACCCTGAGGCGGTGGCCGCCGACTACCGCGACGGCCTGGTGTCCCTAAACACCGCGCGCGACATCTACCACGTGGTGCTCAACCCGGATACCGCCGCGGTCGATGCCGAGGCCACCTCGGCGGCCAAGGACGCCGAGCGGGCCGCTCGGCTGAAGCGGGGCAAGCCGTATGCGGAGTTCGTCAAGGACTGGGAGACCGAGACACCCCCGGCCGACGTGCCGTTCTTCGGCTCCTGGGGCGACCCCCGCGTGCTCTTCCGGGGCACCCCCGAGGACACCTGCCCCGCGGACGCGATCGTGCCGGTCATGATGCCCAACCCGAAGGACGTGCGGATCGCGGAGCTGGAGGCCAAGCTCGCGCAGCTGCAGGGCTGACGGTGGGGGACTGACGAGAACGGCGGGAGAACGATGAAGGCCTTGGACGACTGGGTTCATGCCAGGCGTGACACTCTAACCTGGCTGGACTGCGACCGGTATGTGTGGTCGGTGTTCGTCGGCGCGCCCGACCGCTGGTACGATGATCCGGCCACGCTGGTCGCCGCTACCGCGCAGGCACACAGGTTACTGCGGTCCGATGTGTTCGGTGTCAATGTCTTAGGTCCGTTCTCCCGCCATCTCGTCGGCAGTGGTGAGGTCGCCGCCGTCTGTGAGGTGTTGGAGCTGCCGGCGCCGCGCCGGGTGTTGGCCGACACCCTCGACGCGTTGCTCCACCAGCTCGGCGACCGCGTCGACATCGTGCTCGACTGCCCGTCACCGCGCAGGCTCCTCGCGACCGGTGCAGGTGAGGTCGACTTCGATGTGCTCGATGACGTTGCGGCGGGCCTGCTGGAGGTGATCCGTGCCGTGGCGGACCGGCCGGTCCGGGGGCTGCAGATCACCTGTGACACCGCATCCGGACCCGACGATGACGAAACCGATGTCTGGTCGAGCCTGCTGGCCGCCGCCGGGCACTACGGCTGGGTCACCGCGGTCCGGCTGGACGGCGTGACCGACCCTGACCAGCTCGATACCGGGCTGCCCGGCGACCTGCTCCTTCTTCCTCGCCTTGGACCGGATGCGTCGCCCGACGATCGGCGCCACGGTGGGGGACTCCCGCCATCCGTGTGGACCGACACGGCCGAGGCCGCTCGGCTCGTCAACGCCGCAGCCAAGCGAGGGTTCCGCTTCGGCGAAATCCCCTACGACGCCCCGCCGGAAACCGTGCTGGCGAGGATCAACGCGCTCACCGCATCTGAGCATTGAAGGGACCCGATGTGGACCACGACGATGTGGAAATCGTGGGCTGGGGCCACACCCCCTTCGGTCGCCTGTCCGACGAGAGCCTGGAATCGCTGATCGTCACCGCCGCGCGGGACGCCATCACAACGGCGGGCCTGCACCCCCACGAGATCGACGAGATCGTCCTCGGCATCTATAATGGGGGATTGCAGTCGTTGGCTTTCCCCTCTTCACTGGTTTTGCAGGCCGATGACGATCTGCTGTTCACCCGCGCCACCCGGGTGGAGAACGCGTGCGCGACCGGCTCGGCTGCCCTGCTGTACGGAGTGCGAGCGATCCGATCCGGCCAGGCTCGTCGAGTGTTGGTGATCGGTGCCGAGAAGATGACCCACGCCCCCGCCGAGGCCATCGGCCACGCCCTGCTCGGCGCCGCCTACGAACGTGCCGGCGAGTCCTCTAGCACCGGGTTTGCCGAACTGTTCGCCGAGATCGCCGAGGCCTACTTCGCCAAGTACGGCGACCACAGCGACACGCTGGCCCGGATCGCGGCCAAGAACCACCGCAACGGCGTGGCCAATCCATACGCCCACCTGCGCTCCGACCTCGGCTTCGACTTCTGTCGCAGCACAGGTCCGCGCAACCCGATGGTCGCGGCCCCGCTGCGCCGAACGGACTGCTGCCCGATCTCCGACGGCGCCGCCGCGGTCGTGCTTGCCGCGCCCGGCAGCGCTCCGCGCACACCTGCCGTGCGGATCCGCGCCCTGGTGCAGGCCAACGACTTCCTGCCCACTTCGCGACGCGACCCGCTCGCTTTCGCCGCCGCGCACCGGGCGTGGCAGGCGGCCCTGGAGCAGGCCAGGGTGCGGCTGCCCGATCTGCACCTGCTGGAGATCCACGACTGCTTCACCATCGCTGAACTCATCGAGTACGAGGTCGTCGGCCTGTGCCCGCCCGGGGGCGGGGGCCAGGTCGTCGCCGACGGCGTCGTCGACCGGGACGGCAAACTGCCCGTCAACCCCTCGGGCGGGCTCAAGGCCAAAGGCCACCCGGTCTGCGCCACCGGCGTGTCCCAGCACGTCATGGCCGTGCTGCAGCTCACCGAACGTGCGGGAGCGATGCAAATCCCGGGCGCCACCGTCGCCGGGGTGTTCAACATGGGCGGCGTCGCGGTCGCCAACTACGCGAGTGTCCTGGAGCGTGTGCAATGACTGACCTCACCCTGAAATCGTTATTCGTGGACGCACTCGACCGGTTCGGCTCGCGTCCCGCGGTGCACTACCAGGGCCAGACCTACAGCTACGGCGATATCGTGACCGCCGCCAACCAGCTCGCTCACCGACTCCGCCAGGAGGGCGTGGGCCCGGGCGTGTCCGTGGCGTTGATGATGTCCAACCGACCCGAATACGTCGTTGCCGACCAGGCGATCCTGCGTTGCGGTGCAGTCAAGGTGGCACTCAACGACATGCTGTCGGCCAGCGAGATCGACTACATTTTGCGTGACAGCGACGCCCGGGTCGCCATCACCGACGCAGGAATGCTCCCTGTGGCGCTGCGCTCCGCGCCACCCCTGCTCGACCTGGTCATCGCCGTCGCCGACCCGGACGAGTGCCCTGACGGGGTCGTCCCGTGGAGCGACGCGCTGGCCGGACAACCCGACACGGTGCCATCCGTCAACCCGACCCCGGCCGACATCGGGTTGATCGTCTACACCGGCGGCACCACCGGCCTGCCCAAAGGGGTGACGCACACCCAGCGCAATCTCACCCTCAACCTGTTCTCCCACGTGATGGAGATGGGGCTGCTCGACGACGAGGTGCTGCTGTTGATGTCACCGCTGCCGCACAGCGCGGGCTTCCTCCTGCAAGCAGGGATGCTCAAGGGCGCCCGGCACTTCCTGGAAACCAAGTTCGACCCCGAGCTGGTCCTGCAGCGCATCGCCGCTGACCGCGTGACCTTCACGTTCATGGTGCCCACCATGATCTATCGTGTGCTCGACCGCGCGGGCGGGCGGGAGCTGGACCTCGGCTCGTTGCGCACCATCCTCTACGGGGCCGCGCCGATCACCCGGGAACGTCTCGAACAGGGCCTCAAGGTGTTGGGCCCGGTGTTCATGCAGCTCTACGGCCAGTCGGAGGCGCCGAACTTCATCACCCGCCTCCGCCGCGAAGACCATCGCCTCGATCCCGACGGCGAACACCGCCTGGCCAGCTGCGGCCAGCCCGCCACCATGACCGCGGTCAAGGTCGTTGACGAGGACGGCCAGGAGCTGCCCCGCGGCCAGGTCGGTGAGATCGCCGCCTACACGCCCTACACCATGGTGGGCTACCGCGGCCGCCCCGAACAGAGCGCCAAGACGCTGCGCGACGGGTGGCTGCACACCGGAGACCTCGGCTGCATGGACGCAGACGGGTACGTCTACCTGCTCGACCGCAAAAACGACATGATCATCACCGGTGGTATGAACGTCTACAGCACGGAGGTGGAGAACGTCGCCGCGACCTGCCCCGGTGTCGGGCAGGTCGCGGTCGTGGGCATCCCGCACCCGGACTGGGGCGAAGCCGTCGTCGCGTTCGTCGTGCCCGACGACACCGGCGCGTTCGACGAGGCCAAACTGCTCGCGCGCTGCCGTACCGAGCTCGCCCGCTACAAGCAGCCCAAGGCCGTGCGCGTCGTCGAGACGCTACCCACCACCGTGTACGGGAAGCTCGACAAGAAGGCGCTGCGGGCCGGCTGGCCAGGCTGGTGAGGCCGAGGTGTTGCGGTTCAGGCGGCCAGTGCCAGAATGAACGCTAGGACGTGTGAGCACAGTCACGAACGCGTGGCAACGGAGCCGGGCGGGGAGCCCTCGGAGGCGAGGCGAGCTGAATGGACACCAAGGCACCTCCCACGCCGGCCGTGTCCACGAAGTTTCAGGCCCCCACCTACGACGACGATGGGTTGGTCAGCCGTGACCGGCTCATCGACGTGCTCCGCGAAGGCCGGGCCAAGCGGCTGGCTCTGATCCACGCCCCCGCCGGGTTCGGTAAGACCACCCTGGCGGTTCAATGGCAGCGCGTGCTGCGCATCGAAGGCGTGCCGGTCGCCTGGCTCAGCCTCGACCGCGACGACAACGACGTGGTCTGGTTCCTCAGCCACCTCATCGAGGCGGTGCGCCGCGTCGAACCCACTCTCGCTGGCGACCTGGTCGATGTCCTCGAAGAACACTCCGGCGACGCTCAACGGTACGTGCTCACCGAACTGGTCAACCAGGTTGCCGAGCACGGGCGGCCCCTTGCGATCGTTCTCGACGACTGGCATCTCATCGACGCCCCCACGACTGCCGCCGCGCTGGAATTCCTGCTCGACGTGGGCCCGGACAACCTCCGCCTGATCGTCACCAGTCGAACCCGGTCACCGGCTGTCGGGAGGCTCAGGGTGCGTAACCAGGTGACCGAGATCGACGCCACCCAGCTGCGCTTCGACCACAAAGAGTCCGTCGCCTTCCTCCTCGACCTCAACGCGCTCGATCTCGACAGCGAGGACGTCCATCGACTGTGGTCCAGCACCGACGGCTGGGTTGCCGCGCTCCAACTCGCCACCCTGTCGCTGCGCAACAGCGACGACCCGTCGGCCTTGATCCGCGGCTTCTCGGGCCGGCATCACTCCATCGGCGACTATCTCGCCGAGAACGTGCTCAACGCCTTGCCCGCCGACCTGCTTGACTTCCTGCTCGCGACCTCCGTCTGTGATCGCCTCTGCGGCGACCTCGCAGCCGCGGTGAGCGGGCAGCGGCGTGGACAGGCCCTGCTGGAAGAGCTCGAACGGCGAGACATGTTCCTCCGGCCGCTCGACGACAACCGCGAATGGTTCCGCTACCATCACCTCTTCGCGGGCTATCTGCGGCGTCGCCTGGAGCGTGATCACGCCGACCGGATCGTCACCCTGCACCGCACCGCGTCGGCGTGGTTCGCTGATCACGACCTTCTCAGCGAGGCGGTCACCCACGCCTTGGCCGCTGGCAACGACACCGGAGCTGTGGATCTGGTGGAACGGCAGGCCATGCACTTGGTGGAGCACAGCCGCATGGCCACCCTGCTCGGCCTGGTCAACAAGCTGCCGAAGTTCCTCTTGCCAAGCAGGCCGACGTTACAGATCGCCGTCGCTTGGGCCAACTGCCTCCTGCAACGGGCACAGCCTGCGCAGACCGCGATCGACCACGTGCGAGCCGCCTTGGCCTCCGCAACCGACGACACCAGTAAGGACACCCTCGGCGAGGCTGATGTCGTGCAGGCCTGCATCGATGTCTACGGCGACCGGATCGACCGCGCCGCCACCCTGGTCGCGCCCTACATCGTGGACAACCCGGGCTACCGGCCCTGGCTGGTCGCGGTGTCGTCCAACATCCGCACCTTCGTCGACATCCACACCTTCGACTACCGCACAGCGCAGACGCGGCAGCAGTGGGCCAACGCCTTCCATGCGACCACACGCGGGCCTTACGCTGGCGTGTACGGGCGTTGCTTCGCCGGACTCGCTGCATTCGCCCAACTCGACCTCGTAACCGCCGAACGCCTCTACCAGGAAGCCGTGGCGCTCGCACGCAGAGTCGCCGGGCAACACTCGCACGCCGCCCGGCTAGCGGGAGCGCCACTGGGCAGGCTGTATTACGAGCGTGGCGAAACCGACGCCGCCGAGCGGCTCCTCGAGGAGTGCCACGAACTCGGCGCCGAAAGCGGCGTCGCCGATTTCATGATCGCCACCTACACCACCCTGGCCCGGATCAAAGCCCTGCGAGGCGACATCGAAGACGTCTGGTCACTTCTCGATGAAGGCGACGAAGCGGCGAGCCAGCTCGCACTGCCGCGATTGTCGGCTGCCGTCGATTACGAACGCCTGCGGCTGCACTTAGCCCTCGGGGACACCGGGAGCGCACAGAACGTGCTCGCCCACCAGACCGAGGAAATCGCACGCGGCGACGACGGCATCGCCATGGCCACCCGCCACTACCAGCTCACGATGCGCGCGCGAATCCTGACTGCCCAGGGCGACTACGACGGCGCACTTCGGCCGCTGTCCGAGATTTTCCACGAGAGCAGCTCCGTGGCCTGGCGGTACGCCGAAACGACCGCACGCATCGAACTCGCGATAGTGCTTTCGCTGAGCGGCGACTCCGACGCCGCAGTCCGTACTGTGGTACCTGCGTTGGTCTCCGGTGCGCGATCGGGTCTCGTGCGCACTGTCATCGACGCTGGACCGGAGCTCCTGAAGATCGTCGGTCGGCTTCGGGACGCGGGACGGTGTCGCCGATGGCCCGCGGGGTTGACCACCGTGCCGTCTGACTACCTGTCCAGGCTGCTCGCCACGGCCCACGCCGACGCAGAACGGGCAGCAATCCCCATTATCGATCGCCCGGCCGAGCGGAATCCCACTCCCGAAGAACCACTAAATGCCCGCGAGATTGACATCCTCCGTCTCCTGGATCGCGGACTGTCCAACACGGAAATCGCGCGTAACCTGGGCCTGACCATCAACACCATCAAGTGGTACCTCAAGAGCATCTACACCAAGCTCGGCGTCGCCCGGCGCGGGGAATCAGTCTCGGAGGCACGCCGCCGACGGATCCTGACCTGAACGCTCTGGTAGCGGGTGCCGCTTCCACGTCGGCCAGCACTGTTGCATTCGCGCGCACCAGCGGATCTTGGCTGCAAGTCTTCCGGCGCCGAGGCTCATCAACGCGGCTCCGGGCGGCCGGTAGCCCCACTGATCGGGGCACATGAGCGCGTCTGCGGTGAAGATCAACTGTGATCGACGAATACAACAGTGCCGACCACCGAGCTACAGGGCCGCGTGATGGATGCCTGCGTGCAGTTGCACGGCGGCTACGGTTGCATGCTGGAGTACCCGATAGCCTGGACGGACTCGCGGATCTCGCGGATCTACGGCGGCACCACGGAGATCATCGGCTGGTTGCTGGAACTGGGCTGAACCGCACCGAGGAGGTTGCCGTGCCGGACCGCACGCTCGCGCCGCCGCGCGGCACCCGCCCGCGTAACCGGCGGGCGCTGATCCTCGGCGCCGCCTCGGACCTGTTCACCCGCCGCGGCTACGACCAGATCGGAATGACCGACCTCGCCGAGGCCGTGGCGATCGGCCCGTCCGCGCTGTACCGGCACTTCTCCGGCAAGCAGGACCTGCTCCGCGAGGTTATCGCCGGAGGCATGGCCCCGATACGGCACTTGCTCGACGATCTCGACCTCGCCGACCGGTCCACGGCGTCAGCCCGGCTCGCCGCCCTCTGCCTCGACGAATGCCACATCGGCGTGCTCTGGCAGCGCGAAGCCCGCCACCTGACCCCCGACGACCACGCCCTGCTGCGCGCCGAGGTCCGCGAGATCGGACGCCGACTCACCGACCGGGTGCGCGCCGCCCGCCCCGAGTTCGACACCCACACCGCCGACCTGGTCACCTGGGCGACGCTGGCCGTCCTGATGAGCCCGTCCTTCCACCACCTGGACCTGTCCCGACCCGCCTACGACGAACTACTCGCCGAGCTTGCCGACCTTGTGCTGGACACCCCGCTGCCCAGCACCTTCGCCGCACCGCCGCCGCTACCGGCCGGACCGGCGCTGCTGCCGGCGTCGCGCCGCGAGGCGCTGTTCACCCAGGCGGTGCGGATGTTCGCCACCCAGGGCTACGCCGGCGTCGGCATCGAGGACATCGGCAACGCCGTCGGCATCACCGGCCCCAGCGTCTACAATCACTTCCCAAGCAAGCTGGACATGCTGCGCACCGCCTTCCAGCGCGGCACGGCCGCCCTGTTGATGGACGTCAGCGCGGTCTATCAGACTTCGAACGGCGCCGCCGATGCGCTGCGCCGGCTGATCGGCTCCTACATCCGGTTCACCCAGGCCCACCACGACCTGATCGGGCTGCTGATCACCGAGGTCGAGCACCTGCCGGAGGACGAACGCCACGCCGCCCGCCGAGCCCAGCACGACTACCTCACCGAATGGGTTCACCTGCTCCGGCTCGTGCACCCCGAGCTCGACCCCACCGCCGCCCGGATCCGCGTGCACGCCGCGGTCGCCGTCGCCAACGACACGGCCCGCACCCCGCACCTGCGGCACAACCCGGACGTGCCGGCCGCGGTCGAGTCGATCTGTAGCCGGCTGCTCGGGCTCTGACCTAGTGGAGTTTCCTAGCTATTTCGATCTTTGCTAGGATTTTCGCCGATCACAGCAGATGTTGATATTGTTGGACTGTATTATCTAAGTCCGGGGTGCCCACCGGTGAGGCCGAAGGTGTCGGCGAGGTGGTTCTGGGGGCGCTGTTGCATTCGCGTGCACCGGCGGATCTTGGCTGCAAGTCTTCCGGCGCCGAGGCTCATCAACGCGGCTCCGGGCGGCCGGTAGCCCCACTGATCGGGGCACATGAGCGCGTCTGACGGAAAGATCTGCGGTGAAGATCAACTATGATCGACGAATGCAACAGTGCCTGCTCAGGCCACCTTCTCGTAGAGGGTGACCACGGCGGCGCCGCCGAGGCCGATGTTGTGCTGCAGCGCCACGTTCACGCCCTCCACCTGGCGCTTGTCGGCCTCGCCGCGCAGCTGCCACACCAGCTCCGCGCACTGCGCCAACCCGGTCGCGCCCAGCGGGTGTCCCTTGGACAGCAGCCCACCCGACGGGTTGGTCACCACGCGGCCGCCGTAGGTGTTGTCGCCGTCGGCGATGAACTTCTCCGCCGTGCCCTCCGGGGTCAGCCCCAGCGCCTCGTAGCAAATCAGCTCGTTCACGGTGAAGCAGTCGTGCAGCTCCACCACGCGGACGTCGTGCGGGTCCACCCCGGCCGCCTCGTACACCTGCCGCGCGGCGGAGCTGGTCATGTTGTCCCGCGTCAAGATCTTGGCTCAGAAATCTTGACCTGAAG
>NZ_CAAAFT010000034.1:0-583 GCF_900634765.1 Candidatus Protofrankia californiensis
ATCAGCCGCTCGACCAGGTCACACCGGATCGGGTTCGCAAGAGCCTCGAAGATCTGTGACGCCATCGTTGCCCTCTCTCTCCGCGACGACCGAATCATCAACCATCTGCTTGACGATTCTAGCACTAGGCCTGAGCGACTCTCATCATATTGCTTGAGGACTCCCCCTAGAGCCCCTAGAGGGAGGCTTCAAGTAAACCAGAAGGTGGAATATTGGTCCACGCGTTGCTCGCGACCGGACTGCCGCTGCCCCGCGTCGCCGACCAGCTTCGGCTGGCCTGTCGATCACCTGCCATCCCGATGACCGCACTCCCCTCCTCGATGTCCGCGGGGCGTCGTCACCCACCATCGCCCCCAATTTGCGTAACGCACCGATCACTGACGGCTGCCACTGGCCACGGTTCTTCTTGCAATCGTATGCGATCTTGTTAACATGCTCCCCGGATGTCCCAGCATATACACTGAAGATCTTGCAAAAGCGCTTTGGATCTTTAGATCTTGTACTGTCTCCAGCGGCGGCTCGGAATAGGAGGTCCGGATGGAGGGCAGCACGCTCGCTGGCGGGCGTACGGGCGCGATTGGGG
>NZ_CAAAFT010000034.1:1110-4894 GCF_900634765.1 Candidatus Protofrankia californiensis
GCTGCGCAGCTGCAGTATGTGGCGTCACCGCCGGCGGCCCGGCTCGCTGGCGGGCGTACGGGCGCGATTGGGGTGGTCGTGCCGTATGTGACCAGGTGGTTTTGCGCTCAGGTCGTCAGCGGGGCCGAGGCGGTGCTGCGGGCGGAGGGGCTGGACCTGCTGCTTTATAACCTCGGCGACGAGGCGGGCCGAGTGCGCATCTTCGATGCGCTGCGCAAGCGGGTCGATGCGGTGCTCGTGCTGGGTCTGCCGCTCACCCCAACGGAGAGCGAGGTTTTGCACGCGCTTGATGTGCCGGTTGTTCTGGTCGGCGCGACCGTGCCCGGCTTCCCCAGCGTGCGGACCGATGACGTCGTCGGTGCCCGGGCGGCGGTACAGCACCTGATCAATCTGGGCCATCGGCGGATCGGGCTGATCTCCGGCGAGGGATCAGATGATGGTGAACCGATGCACTTCACCGCATCTCAGGATCGGCGGCACGGGTATCGCCAGGCCCTTGCAGCAGCCGGCATCGAATGTGACCCCGGGTTGGAGTCGGTCGGGGATTTCACCTGGCGGGGAGGCGCACGGGCTATGGCCGAGCTGCTCTCGGTCCAGTCGCCGCCAACGGCGGTGTTCGCCGCAAGCGACGAGATGGCGATGGGCGCGCTGGAGGCGTTGCGCCGTGCCGGGTTCCGCGTGCCGGAGGACATGTCGGTGATCGGTTTCGGCGGGCATGATATGGCGGAGTTGTTCGGCCTGACGACGATTGCCCAGCCGGTGGTCCGTCAGGGGGAGATCGCTGCCCGACTGCTGCTCGATCTCCTCGGCCGAAACCGTCCGTCGCCTTCCTACCGGTCCGAGGGTGCCGTTGCTGCGAGCGTCAGTGGTGAGCGTGTCACTGGTGGGGGGTCGGCCGTCGGTGCCGGGGAGACCCACCCTCCCGCCGGGAGGCTGGGCAGCCTGACCGACGCCGCCCTCACTGCATCCCCGGATCAGGGCGAATCGATCGTGGTAGAGGTACCGACGCGTATTCAGATCCGTCGCACGACGTGCACCGGCTGGACATCCGGCCGCGGCTGCCGTGAAGACGGGTTACAGCCCCGCCCGGGTGGCCGCCCGGCTGGAAGCCTCCGGGTTCACCGTCCCAGACCCGGCCAATCCCTGATCACTGTCCCGAGACCCGCGCTGGGCGGCCAACACCAGGGCCGCCCAGCGCCAGCACGCCCACCGAGAGGATCGAAAGATGGGCGACGATCGACTGCATGAGTTCTTCGCGGTTCTTGCTAGCCGGAGGCGGCGTGACCTGCTCGAGCGGCTGCGTGAGAGCGATGCCACGGTTGGTGAGCTCGCCGAGTGGTACAAGGCCGACGTGCAGGCGGTGTCCGAGGACCTGATGATGCTCGAGCAGGCCGGCCTGGTCAGCCGTAGAGAGGAGGCCCACCGCAGCCTGATGCACCTCAATGCGGAGGTGTTCGACCTGATGACCGGATGGATCGAGCAGGTCCGGCCCCGGGTCGAGCGACGAGACCAGGAGACCCCTAGGAGACCCCTGGGAGACCCCTGAAAATCTTGCCCTGTTCGGGTGTCATGGCCGGGCTTGGTGGTGGTTGGGGTCAAGAATCGGGGCGTGCAGGGACGTTCGGGGTCGGATCGGGAGTTGTTCGACGCGGGTGGGTGGGCGCGGGACACGGGATCTGGTGCCGGCGGGCAGTGTGTTTGCGTTCCTGGCGGATCATCGGCGGGAGCTGTTCCCGGATGAGATCGCGGAACTGTTCCCGTCGAACGGCCGGCGGGGGCTGCCCGCGGACCTGGTGGCCTCGACGATCGTGTTGCGGGCGTTGCACGGCCTGTCCGATGCCGAGGCGGTCGCCGCGCTACGGTTCGACCTGAGGTGGAAGGTGGCGTATGGCCTGCCGGTGGGCCACAGGGAGTTTCACCCGACGTCGCTGACGTACTGGCGGGGCCGGCTGGCCGCGTCGCAACGACCCGAGCGGATCTTCGACGCGGTGCGAGATGTCGTCACCGCGACCGGGTTGCTGGCCGGGAAGACCCGGCGGGTGTTGGACTCGACGGTGCTGGCGGACGCGGTCTCCACCCAGGACAGGGTGACCCAGCTGATCGCCGCGATCTGCTGGATCGGCCGGGTGGTTGCCGGCGCGCAGGAGGTGATCGCGGCTCACTGTCGGGGTCACGACTACACCCGGCCGAGGAAACCGTCGATCGCCTGGAAGGATACCGACGCCCGCGACGGGCGTCAGCGCGGGTTGGTCACCGACGCGCTCGCCCTGCTCGATGCTGTCGATGAACCCCCGCCGGCTCCGAGGCCGCCCAGGCGGTCGCACTGCTGGCGCTGGTCGCCGGCCAGGACGTCGAACCCGCCGACGGTTCGGACGGCACGGACGGGAAGTGGCGGATCGCCCGCAAGGTGCCCCCGCGCGGGTGATCTCCACGGTGGACCCGGACCCGGCACGTCCACAAGTCCCGCTAATCAAAGATCGACGGCTACAAGACGCACGTGATCGCCAAACCGGACAACGGGATCATCACCGGCCGCCAGCTCACCCAAGGTGCGGGCGAGGGCAGCGGCGACGGCACGGTCGGCGCGGCCCTGCTGGCCGCCGATGCGACGATCAGCGGGCCGGTCGATGCGCTCGGCGACTCCGCCTACGGCACCGCCGACCTGCTCGCCACGGTGATCGACGCCGGGCACACCCCGATCGTCAAACCCTGGCCGACCCGACCGAACATCCCCGGCGGGTTCGACCCCGACGACTTCGGCATCGACCACACCGCCGGCACCATCACCTGCTCCGTCGGACACACCGCCGTGTTCACCCCAACCCGCGACAGCGACGTCGCCGCGTTCGGCACTCTGTGCGCCGACTGCCCGCTGCGCGCCCGGTGCACCACCGCGAAGAAAGGCCGCACGATCACCCTGCGCCCCGCGACCAGATGCTGCGCGAACACCCCACCCCGCGACCGACCCGCCCGAAATCGACACCCAGGGTAACATCAACACCACCAGCATGTGCCTGACGGGCGGTGGATCGGGTCTGTCAACTTAACGGTGTATGTGATCTTGTTGGGGTTACTTCCTACCGGCGGTCAGGCGTCCGTCGAAAGTCACGTCGAATGCATTCAATGCGCTTTTCCACTTGTTCGACCAGCGGGTGCGGGCGGTGCCGGTGGGATCCAGGGCCATGGTGGCCAGGTAGAGACACTTCAACGCGGCCTGCTCGGTGGGGAAGTGTCCACGGGCGTTGACCGCCTTGCGGTAGCGGGCGTTCAACGACTCGATCGCGTTGGTCGTGCAGATCATGGTGCGGATCTCCCGGTCGAAGGCCAGGAACGGGCAGAACTCGGCCCAGGCGTTCTCCCACAGTCGGACGATCGCCGGGTAGCGGCGACCGAGGTCGGACTCGGTGAACGCGATGAACTGTTCCAACGCGGCGGCCTCGCTGGCGGCGCCGTAGACGGGTTTGAGCGCGGCCGCGATGGCGGCCCAGTCCTTCTTCGAGGCGTACCGGAAACTGTTCCGCAAAAGGTGCACGTTATGCCGACGTCGGCATAACGTGCATTACTCCGACGTCACCGTTATGCCGACGTCGACGAGCGGTGCGTGGTCCTGCTGTGATCTCTGTGCATGAAATCGGCATAACAGTTCACGAATGACTGACGATCTTCTTTCCTGGTGGGAGGAGGTCGGATGTGAGGAACCTGCTTGGTGTGCTGGTCGGCGGCCCGTTGGAGCGGTATGTGGATGGATTCGCGGAGGAGTTGAGGCGGTTGGGCTACACGCTCT
>NZ_CAAAFT010000035.1:0-6215 GCF_900634765.1 Candidatus Protofrankia californiensis
CCTAGCCGGGTCTGCCGTGCTCTGCTTTCTCCGAACGCAACAGTCCCGGTTGACGAACATAGAGGCGTCAGACCCCATGACAGCATGTTCGCCACCCACCCGGACGCATCGACCGGCTTCCTGAGATAATGGATCAGTGAGCGCATGGGTGCCCCTGTTCCAGACCCTGGTTTGGGCTGGTCTCATCGTCTTCTTACTTCTGTTCCTGCGCGCTCCGATCATGGAAGCCGGCAAGGCAGTCAGTGGTCGCATCGTGAGAGGCGGTGCCGTCGAGTTCTCCGTCGGCAGCTGGTTCCAGGCCAAACTCGACCAACTGCAAGACCTAGAGCACCGGTCAGGTAGCCGTATGTGACCTGTGGTAGGCAGCACGGGTCGGTGGGCGCCTAGTGCCCACCTCTGATCAGAAGGTGCTGTCTGATGCGTCCCGGGGTGTGGCGTCCGCCGGTGGAACCCTCGACCGCGGAACAAACAGTGATCAGGCCGGTGCGGCGGGCGAAGCTGTTCGTGTTCCTGCGTCAGCATCGCCACGAACTGTTCGACGAGGCGTTCCAGACCGAGCTCGCCAAAGTCTACCGCGACAGCCCGAAAGGCCAGCCGCCGGTACCCCCGGCGCAGCTGGCGCTGGCGCTGATCCTGCAGGCCTACACCGGAGCCTCCGACGACGAGGTGATCGAGGCCTGTGTGATGGACCGGCGCTGGCAGCTGGTGCTGGACTGCCTGGACGCCGACCGTCCCCCTATCTCCAAGGGCACCCTGGTGGGATTCCGCACCCGGCTGATCACCGCCGGGTGGGACCGGCGGCTGATCGAACGCACCATCGAGATCGCCACGGTGAGCGGGGGGTTCGGGCCGCGGGCGTTACGCGCGGCGTTGGACTCCAGCCCCCTGTGGGGTGCCGGCCGGGTCGAGGACACCCCGACCATGATGGGACACGCCCTGCGCAAGGCCCTGGGCGTGATCGCGGTCCAGCAGGGGTGGGGCGAGCCGAGGGAACTACCATCCTGGCCGGCCGGGCCGGGGCACCGGTCCTGGCCGGATCCAGCCTCAAAGCCGCATTGGACGCCGACTGGGACGACCCCGGCGAACGGGACCGTGCCCTGGCGGTGATGCTGGCCTGTTGGACTCTGTTGTCTAATCCGGTTACGCGGCGAGACCGAAGTCGAGTCTTGCGAGATGGCTGACCCGAGGCCGGTCGAGTGGCGTGCCGGTCCACCACGCGTCTAACCGGATCAGGTTGAGGGCGGTAGCGGCGAACACGTGGGCAAGCCGGGTCTTGGGTAATCCGGTATAGCGGCAGCGACGGACCCCGGTGACGGCAACTGATTGATGGATGGTGCCCTCGACACCGGCTCGGGTTGCATAGCGCTGTTTCCACTCGTCGGTGGTCTGTTCGGCGCGGGCTTGCTCGACCGCTTCGTGAATGTCGCGGGGACGTAGCATCAACTGGCGGCCATTCCGGGTAGATCGTGTGCATTGTGGACGGGCAGGACACGCTTGGCAGGCCGTGACCAGGAAACGCACCACGATCGATTCCCGGCCGCGTTCGCTGCATGACGACCAGATCGTGCTGGTCACGCCTTGCGGACAGGTGACGCGCTGGTTGTCCCAGTCGATGGTGAACGCGGCGCGTTCGAAACCACCACCGGCCTGAACCTGGCGGGAGTTGCCGGCCCGTAACGGACCTAGCAACGTAATACTAAAATCGCGCCGAGAGTCGATGAGGAGCCCAGCGCTGGTGTAGCCGGCATCGACCAGGTGCTCGGCAGGAAGCAAAGACCTGCGGTCGAGATCGTTATGGATTCTTTCGAGCATCTCCACATCGGTGACAGTCGCGTCGGTGGTGGTCACATTCGTGACCAGATGCGGCGCACCGGTCGTGCTCACATCGCCGCGGCTCTCCGTGAGATGGACTTTGTAGCCCTCCCAACCGGAACCGCGTTTGGTCGCGTACCGGGCGTCGGTGTCATACGGCGAGCAGATCCGATCTCTGCTGGGCGGGAGGTCTTTTTCCTCCCGCCACACCACCTCCCGCCCGCCGTGGGTGATCGTGCGGTGGTACTGCTTGAGCCACACCGTGCGCGGAGTGACCACGGCGGGGATCTCACGCAGCCAGATCGGTGCGCCGGCGGCGTGACCGGATTCCAGAAGACCGAACCCGTCGACTCCAACCTGTATGGCCATCGCTTTGCGCTTGTCGTCGCCTTTCGGAATCCGGTAGGAGTCCATGCGAGCGCCGTACCGTGTTACCCATTCGGCGTCGATCTGGGTGGTCAGCCACGGCCAATGCCTCCAGGGCCGCTCGCAGCGTCTCGGCGAGGAACTCCAGCCGATTGGCCGAACGTACCGCCGCCAGCACGTGCGTGGAGTCCGTGCGTTGCCGGCCGCCGGCCTTGACTAGCCCCAGCTCGGACAGTCGAGCCAGCAGCAGGTCCAGTACCTTCTCTTCCAGACCGTGGTCGATGAGTCGTTGCCGGAACCGGGTCTGCCCAAGAAACGGTGTAACGGACAGCAATGTTCAAGCGTCTCTGCAGGTCACGGCCTTACTCTGAAGATTACCGATCAAGATCCCCTGACGCTCCCGAAGTTGCCCCGGGTCTGTTCACATCTTGCTTTGGGAGGCGGGGGCGGACGACCAGATCGTGGGCTGGCGGAACGCCGATGGCGGTCAGGCCGGTGGCTGGGCCAGGTCGGACAGGAGGGTCTCGAGGACCGACTCCTCGTGGATGGTCACGTCGAGGGTCGTCATGGTCGGCGCGAGCTCACCGTCCCATACCGCTTCGACGGGGGTGCCGGTGAGGGACAGCGCAGGGGTTCTTCGGCGGCGGCACGACTCGACGGCGCGCTCGTAGTCGTCAGCCGTCATCCGCCATGGGTCGGCGTCGAACCGGGTGATCATCCGATTGGCCAGCCCGATGCCCGCCCAGTCGAAGTCACCGTGGTAGGCCAGCCTGGCACCGCCGTTGCGCACGCGCGTCAGCAGCTCGAGGACGACGGTCGACGGGTTGCCGGCCGCGCACACGACGGCCACCGGCACCTCCCGCGCCGCCGCCGCCTCGACGACCCGCGGGTTCTCACAGACCCGCACCAGGCTGCCCGGTACCACGGTCCAGTCGGTGTCCATAACCTCACGCAGAGCAAGATGCGTCTCCTGGGCGTGGGCGGCGCGCTCCCGCAGCGCCCGTTCCCGCCAGCCCTCGGCGGTCGGGCGCAGGCCGTAGGTCAGTACGGTCGACGACACCTCGTCGACGACGACCCCGGCGGATCGCCACAACGCCCGTCGACCGGCGGCATCCCTGACCGCTGTTGCCGGGTCCTCGTCGGCGGCCAGGGCCAGGCCGCGCAGCACCAGCCGGGCGAGAACCGCTCCGTCGTCGAGGCCGTGGGCAGTGCCGGTGACGCTCTCGGCGAGTTCGCCGCGTCCGATCCACACCTGCCGGAGGGACGGTTGCCGCAGAGGCGACCCGGCAGGCCCGGCAGGCCCGGCGGGTCTGGCGGGCCCGGCGGGTCCGGCGGGTCCGGCGGGCGCTGCCGGTCTGGCGGACCCGCCGGAGCCGTCACGCCCGTCAGGCCCGGCGCGTAGCACGGCGAGCGTCTCCACGGCGTGATCGAGGAGGACCGCGGCACCGTCGGGGCCGAATCGGGCGAGACCGCTGGTGCGGCGGGTGGTCTCGAGCCAGGCGGAGGCCCAGGGCACGTCGGCCAGGCAGGCAGCGGCCAGGGCCGCCCGCGCCGACGCCCACACCTCGCTCCAGGCGTCCCGGTTCGCGCGCCGCTGGCCGACCCGGTCCGCGACGGGCCGGCCGAGCACGGTGAGCACCGCCACCACGCCGCGAGCGGCTGCGCTCGACCGCAGACGTTCGTCCAGCTGGTCCAGCCGAACCCGGGCCACGCCGTCACGAACCGAGACGGGCGTGCCCAGCATCTGCGTGATGGCCTGGCGTTCGTCCGGCGTGACATCCGACAGCCGCAGCGTCCCCTGGGCGCGGGCGCCGTTGGCTTCCAGCCGGCGGTGCGCGGCGTCCCACAACCGGCCGAGAGCGGGCTGCCGCAACCAGGCGAGGGTGTCCTCCCGCGGGGCCTCCTCCCGCGGGATCTCCTTCCGCGGGGCGTCGCCGTGTGGGCTGTCGATGCGCGGGTGGGGCCGCGCGTCCGGGGGCGTGGCTGTCATGTGACCAGACGCATGCGGTAGCCGTTCCACTCGTAGTGCAAGGTGGCGATCCCGCGCGCCAGCGGGTCCCGCAGACACTCGTAGACGTGCAGATGGGGGACGGCCGGGGCGTTCCCCCACAGCCGCTCGCTGGTGAGGATGAAGTCCAGGTCAAGGTCGACGAGCAGCTCGAGCAGTTTCGCGTGGGTCGGCTCGTCGACCTTGGCGAAGGCGTCGTCGAGCAGGATGAGCCTCGGCACCGTCGGCTCGACCTGCCCCAGCGAGGTGAAGTGCGCGGCCGCTGCGGCGAAGAGCACAAGGTAGGAGACCACCCGCTGCTCGCCCTGGCTGAGACCGGTGCGGGGGCCGAGCCGGCGTTCCCGGCCGTGCGGGTCGGTGACGCGGACGTCGAAGGTGTGCCAGATCCGGTAGTCGAGCGCCTTGCGCAGGTGGACGGCGTAGCCGACGCCTGGGTCCTCCCTGCGTTCCGACTCGATCATCCGGTGCAGCGCGGCGCGCAGACGCTCGTTCTCCTCCTGGGTGCGCATGCCGGAGGAGGTGGCGAGCAGGTCGACGGCGGCCCGTGTGTCGGCGTCCACCTCGCCGCTGATCTCCCAGACCAGCCGTACCCCGATGCCGTGGGAGCTGCGGACCTCGGTGAGCACCTGGTTCATGTCGTCGACGAGCGTGCGCGCGAGGATCATCTGCCGGGACAGGCTGTCGCCGAGCTCGCCGAGCAGGAACCGGCGGAACACCTCCTGCTCCCGGTCGGACAGCCGGGTCCTGGCCTCGCCGAGCTCCCGGGAGATCCGCGCGGCGAACACCACGACCGGGTGCGAACCGGAGTCGTCGTGGATCTCGACGACCTTGATGTTCTCCCGCTCGGCCATCGGGGCGTCCAGGCCGCCCGGCAGGGCGTCGGCGAGTTCCTGCCCACGCCGCATGATCTGGGTGTCGGTCTGGTCGGCGCGGGGTGGGTCCAGGTGTTCGGCGATCTCGCCGGCCAGATCGTCGAGCCGGCGTATCCGGGCGCGGACGTCGTCGGCGGGCAGGTCGGCGTCGGAGACGGCCGTCGGCGGCTGCATGCCCGCGGCCTGGGGCAGGCCGGGCATCAGCAGCGCCGTGCGCAGCGACTGCCCCACCCGGATGACCTCCCGCTCCCGCTCGGCGAGCTCGTTCAGCGCCTGCCTGCGGTCGGCTTCGGCGGACGCCTTGTTGGCCACCGCCAGCCGAGCGGTCTGTTCGGCCGCGGGCGTGGCCGCGTTCGCCCGCTCCCGGCGGCCCGTCGCGTCTGCCTCCCGGGCCATCAGCTCCCGCTCGCTCGCCCCGATCGCCGACGCCTGCTCGGAGAGTTCACGCCGGGCCTCCTCGTGGCGTTCCCGGGCCGCTGTGGCGTCGGTCGCCGACTTCTGCGCGGCCGCCTCGGCCGCGCGATAGCCGGCGAGCAGATCAGGGTGGCGGCGGGTGAGCGTCGACAGCTCGGCGACACCGCCGCGCAGACGCTCGACGTCGGTCAGCAGACGGTCGAGTTGTCGCCGCAGCTCGTCGAGCCGGGCCGGATCGGTCGGAAGGTCCGCACCGGACGCGGTCGCCTCGGCACGACGCCGGGCGACGGCCGCGGCGGTGGTGAGCGCACGGGCCTTCTCCCGCGCCGCGGCCAGCTCGCGTTCGGCCGCCGCTTCGGCGCGGACCGCGCTCTCCCACAACGTCCAGGCCCGGTCCAGCTCGGCGCCGCGAGGCAGTTCCCGCGCAGCGGTACGCAGCCCGTCCCGGCGCTCGGTCGCCAGGCGCAGGCGCTCCCGCGCCGCCGCCAGTTCGGCGTCCAGACCGTCGATCCGCGCCGTCAGCTCGGCGAGCAGCCGCGCCCGGGTATGGGCACGCACACCCGCGCCGACGTACTCGGCCTCCTCCTTGCGGTGGGCGCCGGAGGCAACGCCGAGCCGCCACCGGCCGTCGACCGCCACCCAGCTCGCCGGACTGCCGGACGCCGGATCGCCGGACGCGGGAGCCGCCGGGACGGCGGACGCCGCCGCGGTGAGGGCCACCGTGGCGGGGGTTGGGCTGGCGG
>NZ_CAAAFT010000036.1:0-3130 GCF_900634765.1 Candidatus Protofrankia californiensis
GGCGAAGACGTCGGCGGCGGTGACACGGAGTACGTCGTCGGGTAGTTGTCCGGTCACCTCCTCGCGCGCGGCGATCACGTACAGCGGCTCCGGGTCATGTGGGCCAACCAGATTAGAGGCGTGCGCCTTGCGCATCAACGTGCGCAGGATACGGCTTCCCTCTTCGTGCCGGGCCCACTTCACCTCGGCGGCAAGGCTAAGCCGTCCTGCCGGCCCGCTGAGCATGGCGACGTCGATCTCTGCCGGGTCGGTTCCGTACTGGTGCCAGAACCGGCCGACCTCGATCACGGGCGCGACCCGGGGATCATCCGCCATGGTCTGTACGAGATGAGCGCGTACGGCCTCCTCCCACCGGTCGCCCATGAAATTGTCGAACTCGCTTGCCATGACGCCCGCCACGGAGTTACCCAAGCCCTGGATGATGGCCGCCCGGCGAGGCTCCGCGATCGACAGCCAGAAGGCCAGAAAGTTGTCCGCCACCCGGTAGTACGCCCGCCGTGGGTCCGCATTGCGCCCGACCGGAAGCACCCGTTGGACCAGGCCGAGGTCCGCCAATGCGGCCAGCGCCCGGGTTGGGTCGATGCCCAACGCGTCCTTGATTTCGCCGAACCGGGTGCGCCCGACGGCTATCGCCCGCAGCACCTGCTCCGGGATACGTTCGCGGCGACCGCCAGCGAAGTCCTCGGTGGCGAGGATCAACTGGCCCTCGTTGAGAAAAAGCCCATGCTCGTTCGCGACAAGTCGCGCAAGATTGTCCCGGAATGATGACAACTGGTCCCACAGGTCCAGGTAAAAGGGTATGCCACCGCAGACACCCCATGCCCTGGCACGCTCGGCGGGTGCGAGACCGGGCAGCATCAACGCCGCTTCGTTGGGCAGAAACGGCCGGACCTGCAGGCGAAGCGTAGCCCGCCCGTAGAGCGGGGCGCGTTCCTCCTGCAACGCCTCCATGGTGCGTACCGCCGAGCCGCACAGGACCAGGCGGACGGGATGGTCGCCCATGCCCTCCCAGATCGCGCGCAGGGCGCTCTCGATGTGCAGATCGCTCTTGATCAGTTCAGGAAACTCGTCGAGGATCACGACCAGCGGCGCTTCTGACGCAGTTTGCCGAAAAAGCTCGAATGCCTCGTCCCAGTCCCGAAACGGACGGCTGGCCAGGTCGCGATTGGCAAGCGCGAGCATCGGAGCCGCGGTCGCCGAGAGCGCGGCAAGCTCCTGGTCGGGCGCTCGGTTGCGTGAGACGTGATAGACAGCCCGCTTACCCGCTGCCCAATGTGCCAGCAGGTGCGACTTTCCGACTCGTCGACGCCCCCACACCACGCCAAGCTGAGGCCCCGGTCGCCCGAACCATTCGTCCAGCAAGGACAGTTCCTTGACCCGGTTGATGAAGCGCACCAATATCCCACCCTCGGTAGCGGATCGACCGCTCCACCATACCTGCAACTATCGCAGCCTGCGACTATCGCAGCCTGCGCGAGGCGCGCTATGGTTTCGCTCCGTCGGTCGCCCAGGCCGTCGAGGGTGAACGTGAGGGTGCATCGCTACCCGTCGTCTTCGACGCGAGCTACTCCGAGTTCCGCGCCGCGGCCTTCTCGCCCTCCGGGCGCAGCCTGGTCGTGGCCACCAGCGGCGACGTCACGCTGCTGATCCGCGACCTCCCCGACGAAACGTGCGCCTCCGTCCCATCGGGCTGATCAGCTATGGTCGGGCTCGGGACGGCAGGTTGCCGGACGTGTCCGTCGGTGACGTGCGCGGGTTGCTCGAGGAGATGCGGGACGCGCCGCCCGGCGGGTGGCCGCGTTACCAACCCCTGGGGCACCTCGACGAGCCGAATCGGTCGGAGGCCGTGGCGGCGTTGCGCGCCGTGCGCCGGTACGGCCCGGACCGGTTGCGGGCCGTGGCTCTGGACGCGTTGGTGTGCCTCGCCGGCCCCTCGGCGCTGGACCCAGCCGATCTCGTCGTGGTCGACCAGCTGATCGGGATTCGACAACGTACCGATCCGCCGGGTCCGGTGATGTCCTGCTGGACCCGCTGGTGGTGCATCCGCGGCGACGACCAGACGGCGGTGATGGCCTTCCTCGGCCTGGCCGGTCGCGCGCGACGGCGTGACCGTGCGCCGCTGCGACAGCGAGAATCCCGACCGGTCGACCGGCGACCCGCTACCCGTCGAACGGGACTGGATGCTCGCCCACGGCATACCCGGCCGGCCGGAGGACCACCTCCTGGTCGAGGACGAGTTCACCGACGCGATGTCCGACTTACCGGAAGCCAACCCGGAAGCCAACGAGGTAGCCGCCGCGATCAGCCTGGACGTCGGCTGGCACCACCCAGACAGCGCCGAACCCCACGGCCTGCCCCTCCTGGCGCTGCTGCCAGGCACCGCGGCAACCCCACTCCCACCCGGCCGCTACGAGATCTAGTAGGCCGAGCGCGCGACTGGCTGTCACGCATCCAGCAGGGCTTGATCCATATCACGACGGTCACGATCCTGGAGGTCGGCTTCTCCGCAAGATCCGCTCAGGATCTTCGCGTCAGACTACGCCGGCCGCCGGTCTCGGCGATGCCTGTCGAGAACACCACACCCCGTATCGAATCCAGGACTGTCGAGATCCAGGAGCTGCTTGCTGGCGTCGGACACCATCGCGCGCCGTCCGTCCCCGACCTGATCATTGCCGCCACAGCCGAACTCGCCGGACTTGTGGTGCTACACGTCGACAAGGACTTCGAGCTGATCGCCGCGACCACCGAACAGCCCACCGAGCAGCTCCGCCTGTCGTAACGGGTAGCGGCCGGCCACGTCTGCGATCATCCCAACGACGGCACCGCGCTCTTTGACGCCTGGTTCACCGCTCGCGCCCAGGGGGACCGACCGTGAAGCTCCCCTTAACGATCAGCCTTCCCGCAGCGAAACCCCCGGTCAGGACCGCATTATTCTGCATCGAATCCCGTTGGGGGCACAGAGGGTAGTCGATAGACTACTAAATACGATCAATCGTAACATCCTCAAGCAGAGATAGAGACGCTAAGCCAGACAGCCACTACCTGACATGAATGATCACGTCACCGATCATTCCGGACTGTTCCGAAAGGGGGTCTGTTGCGTTATGGGAAAGCAAGACATGGCGGACCC
>NZ_CAAAFT010000037.1:0-15968 GCF_900634765.1 Candidatus Protofrankia californiensis
TGCCCCCGACTGTCGATGGCACGTAATAGCCCCGGTTTACTAGTACTACAGTGCCTACCTTGCGATCATCCTGTTCCGACGCGTCGAGTCGGCTCCCCCGGACACCGGTGGGGCCCGGCCCGGTTGCCCCGCCGGCCCTGACGCGCGACTATTCCATGCCCGCTGCTGCCGACGACGGGCGAGAACCGGCATGACGTTCGCGATACATGCGGATGGTCTGACCAAACGCTACCGGCGCCGGACCGTAGTGGACTGCCTTGACCTTCAGGTGATGTCCGGTGACCGGTTCGGGTTTCTCGGCCCCAACGGCTCGGGCAAGTCCACGACCGTCCGCATGCTACTCGGGCTGGTACGCCCGAGCGCCGGAAGTGTCCGGCTGCTCGGCCGGAGCATGCCCCGCCATGCCCGGCAGGTGCTGCCCAAGATCGGCGCACTCGTGGAAGCCCCCGCGTTCCACACCTTCCTGCCCGCCCGGGTCGAGCTGGCTGCACTGGACTCGGCCGGGCGTGGGGGTGTCCGGCGCTCGCGCCGCAAGCGGATCGAGGAAGCTCTTGAACGGGTCGGGCTCGGCGACGTCGACGACCGGCCCATCAGCAGGTTCTCGCTGGGGATGAAACAGCGACTCGCCCTTGCCGCGGCACTGCTACGTCACCCCAGACTACTCATTCTGGACGAGCCGACGAACGGGCTTGATCCGCAGAGCATCCGGGAGATTCGTGACCTGCTGCTCGAACTGAACGCCGCGGGAACGACCGTCTTCATGTCCTCGCACCTGCTCGCGGAGGTCGAGATGCTCTGCACCGAAACGGCGATCATCTGCGATGGCCGTCTTGTCGCCCACGACTCGCTTGACGCGCTGTGCGGTCCGACCGGCCGGGTGACGCTGCGCACCCCGGACTCCGACCTTGCCGCGCATCTGCTCGAGCGCGTGCTGGAGGGCCGGGAGGGACACTCCCTGATCGCGCGGACGCGGAACCCCATGGCGCTCAACGCCGCGCTGGTCTCGGCCGGTGTGCGGGTGCACGAGCTGGTGGTGGAGCGGCGAACTCTCGAGGACGTCTTCCTCGAGCTGACCGGAAGCGACGGAAGCGACGACTGGGATTCCGCCGTGGGTGAGCGATGATCCGGGTCGAGTTACGCCTCCTGTTGATACGGCGGCGGACGTGGGTGTCGGTGTTGATGCTTGCGACGCTCCCGGTCATCGTCGCCGTCTTCCTGAAGATCAGCGGGGTCGGTTCGAAACCGGTGGGCCCGGCGTTCCTTGCCGAGGTCGTCCGCAACGGCACGTGGTTCCCGGTCGCGGCCCTCGCTCTCGTCCTACCGTTGTTCCTGCCGGTGGCGGTGCTTCTGCTGGCTGGAGAGGCGATCGCGGGCGAAGCGAACGCCGGTACCCTCCGTTATCTGGTGATACGCCCGGTCGGACGAGGGCGGTTACTGGCCGCCAAGATGATTTCGATCATCGCCTACCTGCTGATCGCGGTGAGCGCGGTGACCTCGACCGCGTTCACGGTCGGATGGGGGCTGTTCGGGCTCGCTCCCATACAGCCGCTGTCCGGTACGGGTCCGCCCTTCTCCCTGCCGGAGGCGGCGGCCCGAATCGGGTTGTCGGCGCTGTTCGTGGCCGCCTCCATGCTCGGGATCGCCGGATGCGGGCTGTTCCTGTCAACGATCGCATCCACACCGCTCGCGGCTACCCTCGGCGCGCTTGGCATCCTGGTCACCGCGGGCGTGCTCGACCAGCTCCCGTCCGCCGAGATCATCCAGCCCTACCTGCCCACGCACTACTGGATGGCGTTCGTCGACCTGTTCCGCGAACCGGTCCCCTGGTCCGGCATGAAACATGGGCTGATCCTCGAGGGAGGCTACGGCACGGCCATGCTCGTCCTGGCCCGGATCGTGTTCGCAACCCGGGACATCACGAGCTGACCCGGAACATCACGAGCCGGCCCAGGAGATCACGAGCCGGTCAGGCCAGGGACATCACGAGCTGGCCCGGCCCGCGGCGACCGCGGCACGGCGGCTGCCGGCACGGGTCCGTAGCGGGTCCGGTGCAAGGGCTCGCGCGAACCGCCGCAGGTATTCGTACTCGAGGCTGAGCATCCGTGAAGTGTGCGTGTCGAACGCGTCCCTGGTGCCGTGCAGGAACGTCTCGTGCCGGGTCTCGTGCAGGTGTTCCACTTCGCGGACGAGGTCCTCGTCGGACAGCTCGCCCGGTGGGACGCCTTCAGGACGATGCTTCATACCATCCCCGGTACCCGCTTGGCCTGCTCCGGTCACCTGCCGCCAGTCACCACCAGAACGGATCGAGGTCGTCCAGGACGACGCCCGCGAGCGCCTCGAGATCATGTTCGACGTGGCTGTGGCGCAGGTAGAAACCAAGGTCCGCGACACGCCGGGCGTAGCCGCGGTCGGAGCACAACGGACCCGGGCCGAGCGCGCGCCCCACCAGGTCGATCACCTCCGCCGCACCTGCCTCGATCGTGGCCCGCACCTGCAACGCACGCCGCCGTGCCGACCCGCCGGCATCGTCCGGATCGGCATCGATTTCCCGTGCCGCCGTCTCCAGGACGCAGCGCCCGGCCATCAGCAGTGCGTCCACCCGGCCCAGGTGGGCCAACGCGCGCGCGTCCAGCGGCCGCGCGTGTTGACCGGCGGGCCCATGGTGGCCGGCGGAGCCGTATTGGCCGGCGGAATGGTCGGCCCAGCCTTCGTGGTCGGCTCGGCCGAGACGGCCGGCGGCGAACAGCGGACGGGCCACTCCTATCGCGCCACCGAACCAGCAGGCCGCAACCCCTGCCGCGGCATGCCAGAAGACGGGCCGGTCCGTGTACGTCGCGACCGCACCGGACCGGCCGGGCGTCCCGACAGGTCCACCCACCGGTACGGCCTGCGCCCCGTCGAACAGGACGGTCGCGGTGTCGGCACCGGTCATCATCTGGGACGCTCGCCCGCCCGCAGCCACCGCGATGTTGCGATCGTCCAGCCGCACGGCGAACAGCTGGCGTGCCTCCCCGGTCCTGACGGCAGTGATCTCGGCTGTCACCAACGCGTGGGTAAGCACCCGCGCCCCCGAGCACGATGACCTGGCGCCGTGCAGCGTCCAGCCGTCCGGACCCCAGCGGGCAACCAGTGGACTCACCGGAGTGTCGACGTCCCACACTCCCCATCGTTGATCGCGCTCCGGTGCCGGCCCACCCAGGTCGTCCAGGATCGCCACTGCGCCGGCGTGCGCGTCCGCCAGCCGTGCCAGCGTGACATCGTTGACAGCGAGATCAGCGAGGGCACGCCAGCGCGTGGCGGTGGAACCCGCCGCGGGCAGCGGAAGATCGAGCCGGCCGGACTCGATGAGCGCGCCGAGCGCCGCGCCCACCATGGTCGGATCCGACAGATCCGCGGGCAGCGCCCGATCAGGATCCGCGCCCGGCGGAACGTCAAGCGGGATGTCGAACGGGCTGGCCATCGTGACGCTCGTTGTCATCAGGTCCACCTCATGCCATGTGCGTGTGCGGACGGGTGCCCGACGCCGCCGCACGTCCTGCTACCGCTGATCCTGTTACTACAGGTAGCTGTAATGCGGCGAACGGTAATTGATTTGTGTCCCGTCCTGCGGATACCAAACGTGACCCACCCCAGGAGCGCCTACGGTCGGTGACGCAACATCCACGCTTGCCCAACGCGTGGCGACAGCACTACGCATGGCACCAGAACCAGTTAGCGTACCGCTTATATCAGCCAAAACCATAGCAACAGGTCAAGATATGGGGGTGCCACACGATGTCGTGTGATGCCACCATGGATGTGGGCTACCGTCACGGCAGCTACCGTCACGACAGGAAAGGTAACCGCATCGCTTCAGGTCGCCGTGCCCTGCGACAGGTGCCGGGACGGATGTTCCGACCAGTTCTCCACACCCGCGTGGGACACAGCACCACGCCGGTTGTTCAAGCGCTGATCCTTGCAATGGCTGTCGCGGTGGGTGGGCCGATTGCGATGTTGTTCAGGGCAGCGGATCCTATGAGAGCCGCCCTACAGCTCGGCCCCGCCATCGCGGCGGATACCGGCGACCGCAGGGACGCGGTCATCGCGGACGCCTGCCGTTTCACGAGTACGGATGACCCGCTCCACGTCGTGTTCACGGCCCGAACGGCCCCGCACCCGGCCGCGAAAACCTATCTGGCCGCAAGAACGAGCCTGACCACAACAGCAAGCCTGGCCGCGGGAACGATGAACGCCGCCGCCCCCGTCATCGCACCACCCACCGGGACGCAACTGGTGGTTGACAGTCATGGCGACGTCCCCGAGCCGGCATCCATGAAGACACCGAAACCCCCGGAGGCAAGCGGCTCCATCACCTTCCATCCAGCCGCCGACCTGCGGGCATCCGTCATGGCGACACGCCAGGCGAAGAGTCTTGCCGGCCCTGATCACTGAGAGCGCCCAAGGGTGCAAGATGTCCGGTTCCGGCTCACGGCACCCGGGCCGTATACCTTGCATATAATTATCAGTTTCGTGCACGCGTTACCTGCCCACCGCGGCCGTGCGGCGGACGAGCACCTGTCATCGCCGCTGGATCCGCACCGGCCACCGGCATGGATCGATCGTGGGCATGGACCATGACATCGGGGAGCAGCCATGGCGCCGGTCCGTATCCGGCGTACGACGTTGTGCGCGGTACTGCTGTGTTTCGCCGTTGCGTCCTGCCTTGCGGCTGTCTCGTGCTCGGCCAACTCGACGAGCGATGACCGCGAACGCGCCGGCAGAGGTTCAACGAGAATCAGCCAGACCATCGCGCCCATAACCGGCGGTACGGTTCGGGGCGTACGCACCTCCCTGGGCACGTCCTTCTACGGAATCCCATATGCGGCACCGCCGGTCGGCGACCGGCGCTGGCGGCCACCCCAACCCCCCGAATCCTGGCAGGGCGTTCGGGACGCCACGAAGAAAGCACGCCCCTGCCTTCAGGGCAGCCCGAGCGACGGCGGCCTGGGCGAGCAGTCCGACGAGGACTGCCTCTTCGTCGACGTCCACGTTCCTGACACAGGCGCTGACATCGACATCGACGGCGGCCACGATACGAGCGGCAGGACAAGCAGCGGCAGGACGAGCGGCAGTCTGCTGCCGGTGATGTTCTGGATCCACGGCGGCGGTTTCGTCGGCGGCTCCGCAAACGAATACGACGGAAGCGTGCTCGCCGCGGCGGGCAGGGTTGTCGTCGTCTCGGTCGAATACCGCCTGGGCATCCTGGGATACCTCGCCCTGCCAACGCTGAACGCCGAGAGCGGGCAATCGCGGACGGACGACTCCGGAACATACGCGATTGGGGACATCACGGCCGCGCTGCACTGGGTCCACGACAACATCGCCGCATTCCACGGCGACGCCGGAAATGTGACGGTCTTCGGCGAGTCGGCCGGTGCGATCAATACCTGCGCCCTCCTCTCCTCCCCGCCCGCGTTCGGCCTGTTCCATCGTGCGATCGTGCAGAGCGGCCCGTGCACGTGGCCGTTCCCGACAATGCAGGATGCCGAGCGGACCGGGACCGATGTCGCACGCAGACTCGGCTGTACCGACCCCGCCCGGACAGCTGCCTGCATGCGTGCCATACCCGCTCGGACCGTGCTGGCCGCAGCCGACCGGCAGGCCGACATCCTCAGTCCGTTTCCGTGGGCGCCCGTGGTGGGTGGACGGACACTGCCGACGCCGATATCCACGGCCATTGTCACGGGCGCCTTCGCGAGAGTGCCGGTCATCATCGGGACGGTGAAGGACGAGGGCCGCGGCTTCACCACCGCCTGGAACAACCGGCCCGGGACAATCACCGACCGGCAGGTGGCCGAAATCCTCGATCGGCATTTCCACGACAGGATCGATGCCATCCTCAGGGGCTATCCGGCGGGTTCGGCGCCACCGACGGAACGGCTCGCCCGCGTCATCACCGACGCGATGTTCACCTGCCCGAGTGTGACCTCGGCGTCCATGCTGGCCCAGGCCGGTGTGCCGGTCTTCTCCTACGAGTTCGACCTGCCAGACATCGCCCCGTCCATGCCGGACACCCTTGCCGGCGCCTCGCACGGATGGGAAATCGCTTACCTGATCCCGAAGGCCAACCAGAAATGGACCAGCACCGCGCACAGGAAACTGTCCACCACGATGATCGAATACTGGACGCGGTTCGCGGCCACTGGAGACCCGAACATGCCGCCAAACGAAAAAGGTGGCACAGGTGCGGCGGACCGGACAGCCCCCACAGCGTCGCCTCCCGTATGGCCGGCCCATACCGAAGAGCAGGCACGAACACTGACGATCACGCCGGGCGACATCCATCCGATCAGCACCCTCGCCAGCGAACATCACTGCGAGATCTGGCGGTAGTGCCGGGCCAGGTGCGGCCAGCGACAGCCCCTCCTGCCGCCAGAGGCACTAGGGCGGTCAGGGGCAGCCGGGGGCCCGGAGGCCGGGGCGCCAGCCCAGGGCAACCAGATGCGTCAGAGACAGCCGGGGCGGCCAGGGACAGTAAGCAGCGCAGGTCGAGGACTTCCGACTTCGGCCGGCTTCTGCCTACCCCGTCCGGATGAGACCCTGGACGCACATACCGGTCCCAGGCGAAGGGAGACGATGATGGTCGACGCCCACGCCGCCGTGGACGGGTTCCTGCCGAGCAACCAGGCCCTTCCCTTCACCAACGACTTCCCCAGGCAGCCCGTCCTGAAGATCAGAATTCCGGGCATTGGCCGGGTCGCGATCGGGGATGCCAGCCGCGGGTTGTGTGGCGGCATGGTCTACACCACTCGTGATCTTTTCGAGGCGAAACTACTCCCACCCGCGGTGAAGGAACCGCCGTCACCCGGGTCGTCTCTTTACCGCTACATCGTCCGCCGGCTGTTCGACAGTTTCGACATCCCGCGTGGCGTCGCCCGCTTCTACCGGCTCATGGCCACGCCGGACGCGGACACCGCCCGATCATCGTTGACGCTGCGCGGCGCCGGGCGGATCACCGTTGTGAACGAGTGGCCGCGGGTGCGGCTCGACCTTGACCGTGGCGTGCTGTCCCCTCTCGGCGTCATCACCTTGCGCTCCTACGACCCCTTCCAGCTCGGGCACAACCACCAGGTGCTCGCCTACGCCTACGAACAGCGGCAAACCGCGGTCACACTGCGGGTCTACGACCCGAACACACCACTGGACCGAGCTGACGCCGTGACGCTGTCGTTCGACGTTGCGCGCCCGAGCGGCCCGGTCCCGATCACACACAACCTGGCCATCGGTGGACGTCCGGTGCGAGCGTTCTTCCGCACCGGATACCGCTGGACGAACCCGCTGCCAGCGATCACGGCCGGTTGACCTCACGGGATGCGGCGCCGACCTGCGCCCGGCACGACCGACCGCCCTGCCCCGGTTCGGTTCGGTTCCGGTGAGCCATGGACGTGGGGCGGTTTGTCGTGCGGCCCGCCGTCCCCTATGCTTGCGGTGCCGACGGCAGGCGCTGCGCGTGAGTTGTGCATCAAACCCGATCGTCGTTGCCCGCCCCCATCGTCTAGCGGCCTAGGACATCGCCCTTTCAAGGCGGTAGCACGGGTTCGAATCCCGTTGGGGGCACACTTAACGTAGTTGTTTGACTGCAAAGTGTATCGATATGAAGAGTTTCGGCTAATTTGAACTACCCACCGTCTTCACGCTACTACTCAGCATGTCGTTTTGATGGTGGTTTCGGCTCTGTCGGTTGCTGACCGGTGTGGCGGTGGCGGAAATGCCCGCATGGGTTCGGTTCCTCCCGGGATACGAACCGTGCGGATCATCGGAATTGGTCGTGTTCGACTGCGGGCGGGGTGTGTCGTCCGGGGGGTGCGGCGCCCCGGTCAGCGGGTTGGACCGTTTCTGGGCCGCCCACGCGAGAACGTCTCTGATTACCTGAGCTTGGACCCTGGCCAGTCGTTCGCCTTCGGCGCCGTCGACCAGGTGGATCTCGACTTCCATCCGCAGCGACGCTCGTTCGGATCGGCGGCCCTTCGACCCGTTGCTGTTACGAGAGGTGTCATCGACCGTCTCCGAAACTGTCATTAATCGTGACGACAAATATACGGTGCGTTGATGTCCGTGGCTGGCAGGCCACGGACGGCCGCTCGCCGCTGCCAACGGCGGCTGACCTCCTTGCGTGGCGCGCGGGTCAGAGCTCACCGCGATGTTCAGGCAGTCCCTCGCAGGCCGCCGCAGGCGGTTGCGCCGCAGCAGCGCCGCTAGCGTCCTGCGTCTTAAATTCGTCCGATAAGTGTGTTGGCCGGATGGCGAGGACGGGGCGACCGAAGGCGGAGTTGGTGCTGACGGATGAGGAACGGGCGACGCTGACACGGTGGGCGCGGCTGGCGACGTCGTCGCAGACGCTGGCCCAGCGCTGCCCGCGCCGGCATGGATCAACCCGTCCGTCCACATCCCCGAGCAACCGGACGGTGACACCGAAAGGACCAGTCAGTAGTTTTCACAAGATTCTGTCGCGAAAAGGTTGACGGGTTCCGTGGCGGTTCGACGGCCACGCCGACCACGGTTCCGGTTTGTCAGAAGGTCTGAATCAGTTAGTATGAAAACCATGCGAGTCGTGACAGCTTCCGAAGCATCCCGGAACTTCAGCGCGGTCCTGGACGAGGCTGAGCACGGCGAGACGATCATGGTCACTCGTAGCGGCCGGCGCGTCGCCGTAATCATGCCGGCGCCACGTGCCAACGGTGAGGCCCTGCGGGAGGTCTTCAGCCGCTGGGGCTCACGCGCGGGCGTCGACGAGCAGTTCGCCGCGGATGTCGCGGGCGCGCGGGAGACCGCCTCCACCGAGTGGGACAGCGACCCATGGCTCGAATGATCCTGGACACCGGGGTTCTGGTCGCCGGCGCCCGTGGCCTGCTGGATCTTGCGGCGATGGGCGATCAGGATGACGTCGTCCTGCCGGCGATCGCTCTGGCCGAGTATTCCGTCGGGGTCCTGCTCACCAAGGACGAAGCAGCCCGCGCCGCGCAGCGCGCCTTCCTCGCCGACGTGCTGTCGGTGACTCCGGTCGAGAACTACACCCCCGATGTAGCCAAGCACCACGCTCAACTACTCGCCCACGTCCGCCGTCTGGGCACTCCTCGCGGCGCTCACGATCTCATCATCGCCGCGACAGCCCGCGCCACCGACCGTGTACTCGTCACCACGGACAAGCGCGCCCGTTTTGACGATCTACCCGAGGTCGCCACCCGCTTGATCAGCCCAAACTAACGAGGGGAAGCCCCTCACACCACGACGAGGAGTCGAGTACACAGCCACCTGGCGGGGTGTGGAACGAGCGGACATCAAGCATGAGCGGACGGTTTGAGTTCCCAACCGGCTTGCGGTTGCGGTTGCGGTGTGGCTACCAAAACTGGCGGGCGACCGTGCACCCGTCAACGACGAGCGGGAGACCATGCCGTTGGAGCTGCAAGGTATATGCCACCACGGAACGCGGCGGGTAGCGCTAACCCCGAGGGCAGTACCTGGCCAGGTCGTCCACTCGATCCGTGACCGGAGAGGAGACAAGAACTACCCGGTGAGGATATCCCAACCGTCCCTGAAATCACTCAAAGCTGACTGCGCATGCCACCGGCGGTCGGCACCGCATCCTGCGGAACGCTCGGTTCGCGACAGGTCCGGGCAAGTCCCGTTTTCCAACCGACTCGGTTTTCCAACCGACTCGGTCAGGCCCGCGGTCCGGGAAAGGCGCAACAGCGCGTATTTGGTGAGCATCAGCGATAGACATCTCGGCGGTGGCCGACGGCGACGGCCAGGACGATCAATTCCTCGTCCTGAATGTCATACACGATGCGGTAATCGCCAGTGCGCACGCGCCATTCGCCGGTACCGCCCACCAACTGCCGAGCAGCCGGCGGACGAGGATCGTCCGCGAGTAGATCGATCACAGCCTGCACACGGCGTCGTGCCGTGGGGGCGAGCTTGCGTAACTGGCGAAACGCACCGGGAGCGATACTGACCGTGTATCTCATATCAGGCCGAGGTCTGCCTTCACCTCGTCCCAGGGAACGGGTGTCTGCCCGGTGCTCTTCATCTCCTCGCGCGCTTGCTCGGCTTCACGTATGTCAGCCATGTCCTCGGCCAGGGCGAGGATGCGATCCAGGTCATCGGCGTCGATGACAGCGGCGACTCGCTGTCCACGGCGGGAGAGGTAGATCGGCTTGTGGTCAGCACGTACCTGATCGATGATCGCAGCCAGGCGCTCCCGAGCCTCGGACACGCTCAGTTCGGGCGACGTAGTCATAGATCAAAGGTACGGCAGGCCGCTCTCCTGTACAAGCAAGGCTCCAAGCGTACATCTTCTGTGCCACCGACACGCCTTCACCGCACGACGAGCAAGAAACTACAGAAAGTAATCGAAAAACGATATAGACGTCATACACAACCGCTCGGCGAGGAATGCTGTGGCCGGGAAGCAGCTTGGACGGGGTGTGAAGGTACGAATCGGGATCGCGCCGGGAGCGAACTCCGGCGAAGGCCTCGAGGAAATCGTCGGCCGGCTCGACGAACTCGGGGTCGACTCTCTGTGGCTGTCGGAGGTTGTGTCATCACCGGGCCCGGACCCGATCGTCGGCTTGGCCTACGCCGCCGCGCGGACCCGTCGGCTCAAGCTGGGTACCGGGGTGTCCGTGCTGCCAGGGCGCAACCCCGTGCTGTTCGCCAAGCAACTCGCCACGCTCGCGCGCCTCGCCCCCGGCCGGATCCTGCCCGCCGTGGGCCTCGGTCCGGCGCAGCCTGCCGACCGCGATGCCTTTCCCCTTCCGCCTCCCCTTCCGGCGGGACGGCGCGGCGGCCCCGGGCAGCGCGGCGCGGTGCTCGACGAGGCACTCGTCCTGCTGCGACGCCTGCTGACGGAGCCGTCGGTCACGTTCCACGGCCGGTACTTCGTACTGGACGATGTCAGCATCGGCGCCCTGCCCGCGAAGCCCCTTGACATCTGGCTCGGCGGAGCCGCACCCGCTGCGCTGCGCCGCATCGGCCGGCTCGGCGACGGCTGGCTGGCGTCCCTGGTCACACCGTCCGACGCCGCCGAGGGGATCGCGACCATCACGGCGGCGGCCGATGCGGCCGGGCGGACCGTCGATCCCGAACATTACGGGCTGAGTATCGCCGTCGCGCTGAGCGGCGACATCCTCCCGCCCGAGCTTGCCAGCACGGTCCGGCGTCGACGGCCGGACACCGACCCTGCCGCCCTCGTGCCCGTGGGCTGGGACGCGCTACGGCGCCGCATCGAGGACTACGTCGCAGTCGGGGTGAGCAAGTTCGTGGTCCGCCCGGCGACGTCCCCGCCGTCCTGGACCGACTTCATCGACCAGTTCGCCACCGAACTGCTGCCGATCGAAACCTGACCGGATCCCGCTGTCCCGCCCCCGTGGACCGCAGATGGTGGCGCGATGGCCGGTCGGAATTTCCCCACGGCATCACCCCGCTGCATCCGACGAACACCACCAGCATCACCGCCGGGCTGCGACATCACGCGTCCTGCCGGCTGCCCCGAATGGCCCTCAGGAACCTTCACGATCTGCTGACAGACAACCTTTGCCTACACCCTGCTCCCGGAGCAGACCTAAAACTGTCGTCTATACGCCAATGGTAGCTACTTGATCGCCCACCGTAAGAAGATGCTTCTGGCAGAAGAATCACATCCAGGATGTGATCGACAATCGCCAGGAGGAATCATGAGTCGTTGGGAACTCGCAAGTCGGACCCGGATACGCGCCTTCCGCGAAGGTCCATTCGTGCTGATCGTCGCCGAAGGCGAGCTGCCCACCCCCGGCTTCGAGGTCGACATCACCAAGAGCCTGCTGCGCATCTTCCCGCAGCAGTTCAATCTCCAGCGCCGCGCGAAGCCCGGCATCTTCCCCCAGCACGTCACGCCGTACCGCTACGCCGAAGCGGTCCGCTATCCTGAAGATCAACATCAGATCACGGTCCATCACGCCGACGGCACCGACCACGTCGACATCGAGCCCGCCGGCAAGGAGCTGGCCGGCTACACCGAAGCCGTCCGCGGCAGCACCGACCGGCCCGCACCGCCGGAAGGAGCAGAGGAAGCCATCGGTCTGTCGCGCACCCTCAGCTTCGACGAGGCATTCGCCAACGCCCTGGCCAACCTGCCGCCCTCGGATGCCACGCACGCCGACGCGCTGGCCCGCGTCCAGGTGCTCGAAACCGGTGGCCTGTTCGGCGGCTTCGCCGGTTTCCACCACCTGTTCGTCCGGGTCAGCCGAACCATCACCTGACCATCACCCGACCGGCGCCCGGACGGCGGCACGCCATACGATCATGGCCCTTGCGCGCTGCCGGAGGCCCAGGTCCCCGGGTCACTGAGAGCAAACGCCGTGGATCATCAGCTGCGCAGTGGGTCACAGGCGAAAGCGTTCACGCCGTCGCTGAAGGCGACCCGCGGCTGATATTCGAAAAAGTCCCGGGCACGGGCGGACGAGGCGACAACGTGCCGGACGTCACCGGCCCGATATGAGCCGGTGACGACGGGCATGGGCCCACCGAAAGCCTGAGCCAGTACAGAGGCCATGTCGCCGACGGTATGCGGCTCACCCGAGCCGATGTTGAGTGGGATGAGCTCGCCGGGTGCGCCCGGGTGCCGCAGTGCGTGCAGATTTGCCTGCGCAACGTCGTGGACGTGGACGAAATCGCGCAGTTGCCCACCGTCTTCGAACACCCGTGGCGGCTCTCCCCGTTCCAGTGCGCTGCGAAAGATCGAGGCGACACCGGCATACGGGGTGTCCCGGGGCATCCGCGGGCCGTAGACATTGTGGTAGCGCAGAGCCAGGACGCTGCCGCCGGTGACAGCGGCCCACGCGGCGGCGAGGTGCTCCTGGGCGACCTTCGTGGCCGCGTAGACGCTTCTCGGATCCAGCGGCGCGTCCTCGGTGACAAGCGTCGACTCCAGTGGCCGGCCGCAGCACGGGCACGGCGGCTCGAACCGGCCGGCATCCAGGTCGGCCGGTAGCCGTAGCCCCGGGCACACCGGCCCGTCGACCGGGCAGCGGTAGCCACCTTCGCCGTAGACCACCATCGAACTCGCCAGCACCAGGCGCCGCACGCCGCGACCGGCCATGGCGGCCAGCAGCACCGCGGTGCCGAGGTCGTTGTGTGTGGCATAGGCCGGCAGGTCGTCGAGGTCGGCTCCCAGACCGACCATGGCCGCCTGGTGGCACACGGCGTCCACGCCGTCGAGCGCAGCCTCGACCTGGGAGCGGTCGGTCACGTCCGCAACTGTCAGCTCGGCGGCGTCGTTCACCTCGGGCCGTATCCGGTGCACCGCCGGCAGCAGGACATCCAGGATCCTGACCGTATCGCCGGCCGCCACGAGCGTGTCGACCACGTGGGAACCGATGAACCCGGCGCCGCCGGTAACCAGAATGTGCATATCCGGGGACGCTAACGGCTCCGGAGCACTCCGGATCTTACGAACCGAGGAAGGCCGGAAGGAGCCGAGAACCGGCTTCCGGGCATACGTCCGTTCAGACAGCCGGGAGCGTGTTCAGACAGCCGGGAGTGCGACGACGAAGCGGCAGCCACCCCGGTGGTTGTGCACGGTGACATCGCCGCCATGGGCTTCGACGATCCCACGGACGATCGCCAGCCCGATACCGGACCGCACCCGTAGCTGATGAGGATGATCGCCGCCGCCGGGGGTTCGCGCCGCCTCGCCGCGGAAACCGAGTTCGAACAGGCGGGGCAGGTCTTCGGTGGGGATACCGCCGCACCGGTCGGCCACCGCGAGCACCGCCCGGTCCCGCGCGATGTCCGCCTCGGCGGTGACCTCCACCGTCCCGTCATCCGGAGTGTGCCGGATGGCGTTGACGAGCAGGTTGGTCACTGCCCGCCCGACCTCGGTCGCGTCGGCGACGACGAACACCGCGTGATCAGCGGTACCGGTGAAGGTGACACCCTTGGCCCGCGCGATCGGGTCCACGACGGCGATTGCGTCCGACACGAGGTCGGCGAGGCACACCTTCTCAAGGGTCAGCCGGAAGGCGCCGGCCTGCAGCCGGGCCAGTTCGAACAGATCGTCGACCATGCCGGTCAGTCGCTCGGCGTCGGCAAGTATCAGCCGATGGTAACGAGCCGCCGTCTCGGTGTCGGTCACCAAGCCGTCCTGCAGAGCTTCCGCCGTCGCCCGGATTCCCGCCAGCGGAGTCCGCAGGTCATGGCTGATCCAGGCCACCAGCTCACGCCGGCTGGCTTCCAACGCCCGCTCGCGGTCACGCGCCTGCACGAGCCGGACGTGGGTCGTGTCCAGGGTGCGTGCCAGCGTGGCGAGTTCGGCCGTCGGGACGCGGCCCGCTCCGCGGTAGTCGGACTCACCGAGAGTGGCGGCGGCATGGGTCAACGTGGTGGTGGCGGTGACGACCGGCCGTCCCAGCCGCACCGCGGCCGCGGTGGCGACCACCGCCGAGACAGCGACCACGATCAGCACGACCCGCAGGTCGTGGTCGGAGAGGAACATGGCCCGCGCGGTGCCGGCGACCCCCACCGCCACCGCGACCACCGGTACGACCGAGAGCGCCGCCACCGTGGCCCACAGCGGCCGTCCCCGCAGCAGGCGCAGCAGTGGCACCCCCGTCAACGCGGCCACGGCTGAACAGGCAAGCGCAATCATCACGACCTGTAGTTCGGCGCTCATGGCATCTCCGGTCCGCCTGACCTCTCGGGTCCGTCGCGTCCCGCACTCACCGGCGCGTTGTCGGCGGGCTGCGGCGGCGCCTGGTCGTACCGGTAGCCGACACCCCACACGGTGACGAGCATCCGGGGGGCGGTCGGATCGTCCTCGATCTTCTCCCGTAGCCGGCGGATGTGGACGGTGACCGTCGAGGGGTCGCCGTAGCTCCACCCCCACACCTGTTCCAGCAGCTCGGCACGGGTGAAGGCGCGGCCGGGATGGCGCAGCAGAAAGGCCAGCAGATCGAACTCACGCACCGTGAGGGAGAGGGTCACCCCGTGCCGGGTAGCGGTACGGGCGGCCGCGTCCACGACCAGCGTGCCGGCGCGCAGCACACCGGACGCCGGTGGCGGTGGCGGTGGCTCAGTCGCCCGCCGCAGCACGGACTGCACCCGCAACGTCAGCTCGCGCGGTGAGAACGGTTTGGTCACATAGTCGTCGGCACCCGTTTCGAGGCCGGCGATACGGTCCGCCTCCTCGTCCCGCGCGGTCAACATGATCACCGGGATCGGCCGGCGTTCCCGCAGCCGGCGGCAGACCTCGATGCCGTCGATGCCCGGAAGCATCAGGTCGAGCACGACAAGATCCGGCACGGTGGCCTCGGCCGCCCGCAACGCCGCGGGGCCGTCCGCGGCGCGGTCGACGTCGAAGCCCGCGTTACGCAGGTACCGGTCGACGACCTCGGCCACGGTCGGGTCGTCGTCGACGACGAGGACACGGGTCACGCCGTCACGATAAGGGCCTGACGACCGGTTGTAACCGGGTCGAACGCTGGCTTCTCCACTTCGTAATGTCGATGGTGCGGGCAGCGGCGGTGTTCCTTGTCCCGTAAGGGTCGATCAGACTCTTACGTGCCTACAGTCGCGCTCATGCTTACGCAACGTGACAAGACACGGCCCTCGGTGGACGTCGTCCTGCCATGCCTGAACGAGGCCGGCGCGCTGCCCTGGGTCCTGGACCGGATGCCGCCCGGATACCGGGCGGTCGTCGCGGACAACGGCTCCCACGACGGATCATCCAATCTGGCCCGCGAACGCGGGGCGGTCGTGGTCACCGTGCCCGAACGCGGCTACGGAGCGGCGGTACACGCCGGACTGCACGCCGCGGACGCCGAGGTGGTCTGCGTGTGCGACGCCGACGCATCCCTCGACCCGGCACAGCTGCCCCGTCTTGTCGACGGACTGCTGGCTGGACGCGCCGAACTGGTGCTCGGGCGGCGGCGCCCGACCTCGGTGCGGGCCTGGCC
>NZ_CAAAFT010000037.1:15993-18243 GCF_900634765.1 Candidatus Protofrankia californiensis
CGGCGGCGCCCGACCTCGGTGCGGGCCTGGCCGCCGCACGCCCGGCTCGGCAACGCGATTGTCGCCGGACGGTTGCGCCAACGTGGCGTACCCGTCCGCGACCTGGGTCCCATGCGAGCCGCCCGCCGCGAGGACCTCCTGCGTCTGCCGGTCGCCGACCGCCGGTTCGGTTACCCGCTGGAACTGCTCCTGCGGGCAGCACAGGCCGGCTGGCGGATCGTCGAGATCGACGTCGACTACCACCGGCGTGTCGGCAGGTCGAAGGTGACCGGTTCGCCGCTCGGCACGGCCCGCGCCGTGCGCGACATGTCCGCGCTCCTGGCGAGCCTGCGGTGAGGCTGCTCGTGGTGGTGAAGGAACCCGTGCCCGGTCGGGTCAAGACCCGGTTGACGCCACCGTTCAGTCCAGTGCAGGCGGCGGCCGTGGCCACCGCCGCGATCGCGGACACCCTGGCCGCGATCTGCGAGCTGGGCCGTCTTCCCGGCTTCGACCGGCTGCGGCCCACCCTCGTCCTCGACGGCGCCGTCGGTCCGTGGCTGCGGATGCCGTGGTTGCCGGCTGCGCTCGAGGTGGTGCCGCAGGCGTCCGGGCCGTTCGACGCCCGCCTTGCCGCCGCGTTCGACGGGAGCAGTGGCCCGACGCTGCTGATCGGGATGGACACCCCGCAGGTGACACCGACGCTGCTGGCCGACGCCTGCCTCGCGCTGCGCTCCGCCGACGCCGTGTTCGGCCCCGCCGCCGACGGTGGCTGGTGGGCGCTCGGCCTGCGACACCCCGACGGCGAGCTGCTGCGCAGCGTCCCGACGTCCCGCCCGGACACCGGCGCGCGGCAGCGAGCCCGCCTGTCCGAAGCCGGCCTGCGGGTCGCGACCCTTCCGGTCCTGCGGGACGTCGACACCGCGGCCGATGCGGCAGCGGTCGCACGGGTCGCACCAGGTGGACGGTTCGCCGCGACGCTGCGGGGCTTGCAGGCAGGTCACGCCAGCCCGGTGGCGATCCCGTGACCGGCGGCCAGGCGGTCACAACCGTCCACGGCCGGTGCTGTCCGACCGCCGTCTACGAAGCGGGACTACGGTCCGTTGCCGGACGACTATGGATACGCCACACCGACGGGCGGCGAGAATCCCTTCCTGTGGACCGCTGGCGCGGCGGTGTCAAACCGGGTGACGCATTCCTGCTCCGTCGATGTAACGGGCCGACTCTCGACGTCGGCTGCGGCCCCGGCCGCCTTGCCGCGGCGCTGACCGTCCGCGGAATACCCGCCCTCGGCATCGACGTGGCCCCGTTCGCGGTGGAACTCACCCGCCGCGCCGGCGCGGTGGCGCTGCGACGTGACGTGTTCGGCCGGCTGCCCGGCGAAGGACGGTGGGCCGCGCTGGTCCTCGCCGACGGGAACATCGGGATCGGTGGCGATCCGGCCCGGCTGCTGAGCCGCACCACCGAGCTGCTCGCCCCGACCGGTCGGGCGCTCGTCGAACTCGAACCGCCCGGGAGACCAACCGGCGCGCACCTGATCCGGTTGGAGGGGCCGGACGGCCGGGTGTCGAGGGCATTCCCCTGGGCCTTCGTGGGCGTCGAGGAGATCGCCCACCTTGCCGCGGGCGCCGGCCTGCGCGTCATGGAAATCTGGCGCAGCAAGGGCCGCTGCTTCGCCGCGCTGGGCAGCTGACTGTCGGCTGCTCCAGGTCCTGCCGGCTCGGGGAGCTGATCCGCGGGCAGAGCCCGCGGAAGGTCCAGAATGTCACGACCCTGCCGGCGGATCAGAATGTGCGGAAGGTCATGGTCCTACCTGCGGATCAGACGGGATGCCGCTGCCTGCCCGCTTCCGCCTGGCACGAACCGCACGGTGGACGATGACGGCCGCGGCGCACGTCCAGACCAGGCCGATGACGATCCCGAGGTTTCGTCCATACGGCAGTGGGTTGACCGAGGGGTTGTCGGCCGATCCGCCGTAGCCACGCCACAGTGGCAGCGACGCCAGGGCGACCGATCCGCTGACCAGCAACGCTGCCTGCAGCACCGCCCGGTACGGTGCCGGGATCAGCCGGCTGAGCACGAAGCCGGCGGCCATCGTCACCGGGACGACCATCAGGTCGTGGGCCAGAATTCCGCCGATCAGCCACGCCGTCGTGTTCGGCGGGTTCGTAGCCGGTTGCCCGTCGATCAGGCCGTGGATTCCGTAACCGATCGCGGCCAGACCGGCGGCCGTCACCAGAGCGCGCAGCACGGCCGCGGCCGCCGTGCCGAGGG
>NZ_CAAAFT010000037.1:18268-19500 GCF_900634765.1 Candidatus Protofrankia californiensis
CTGTGAACGGGGATGCTGTTGTGCCGCACACCCATGGGCGGCCGTCTGTGTACGACCGCCCATGGGTGTGCGGCACAACAGCATCCCCGTTCACAGCATCACCACCCGGTGCACCCACTTGGTCTGCAGGACACCGGGCCGGTTCGGCGCGATCAGCCGCGCCGGATAGCCGTGGTCGATGTCCAGGTCCGCTCCGTTCAGGCCGGTGGCGAGCAGGGTCAGCGGGTCCCGAGCGTGCGGTGGGTGCACCTCGCTGGTCCGGTAGGCCCCGCCCGCCTCCAGGGACTCCACCCGTACCGTCGCGTCCGCGGGGACACCGGCTGCATCCAGCAGGTCCCGCAGCCGAGGACCACACCAGCTGGCGTCCGCGGCCCAGCCCTCCACACACGTGATCGGCAGCTTCGATTCATGGTGGGGGAACACCCGCAGTTCGTCGAGGGTGAGGACGAACGGGCGCGGGCCGACCACCTCCAGCCGGTAGCCCGGGTCACGGGCAACCGCGGTGACCCGGGCCGCCACCGCGGTCTTGTTGACCGGCAGCCTCTGCGGGCCGATGTCCGGCCGGCGCGGCCCGAGCAGGTCGAGCCCGGACAGGCCCGGTGCCCACTGGCCGGCTGTCGTCGCCACGATGACCCCGGCGGCACCGGTGACGGCGATACCGAGACCGCGCCGGGACAGACCGGCGCCCGTCCCCGGCTCGGGATCGCTCACCCGGTCGGTCAGGTGCGACCGGGTGTCCCGGCGGCGGCCCACGTTCGCCCGCACGACCGCGAGCTTCGCGGTGATGTGCACGCCCAGCGCGCCGATCGTGATCCAGGCGACCCAGTAGTGGGTGACGGTGAAGAAGAACCGGAACTGGTACCACTGTGCGATGTTCGCGATCCCGGTGGCCAGCTGGAAGACGGCCCCGGCGATCAACGGCACGATCAAGAGCCGCTCCACGGCGTGGGCGACCGAGCGCACCGGCGGCCACTCCCACAGCCGCGGGTAGACCGTCCACAGCTTCGCCAGCAGCAGCGGGACGCACGCCAGCCCGGTCGTCACGTGCAGGCCCTGCGTCACCCGGTACAGCGACACCGGGCGGGACGGCCAGACGTACCACGACGGCGGGTGCTGCATGAAGTGCGACATCAGCCCGGTCAGGAAACACACCCCGAAGGCGGTCCCGAGCCAGATACCCAGCAACGAGGCCACCCGCGGGTCGTGCAGGCGACTGGGGAAGGCGTCTGCAC
>NZ_CAAAFT010000037.1:20076-25961 GCF_900634765.1 Candidatus Protofrankia californiensis
ACACCCCGAAGGCGGTCCCGAGCCAGATACCCAGCAACGAGGCCACCCGCGGGTCGTGCAGGCGACTGGGGAAGGCGTCTGCACGTAACGGCCCGCGACGCAGGACCGCGGGCGGTTCCGGGAACCGTCCGGTGAGCAGGCGAATGGATGGTCGCACGCATGCACGGTAGGTCGACCCGGCCCCGGCCGACCCCGCCGAAGGCTTACGGAACGGAGAAACCGACCGCGGGGGTACCCGGATCACCCAGGGCTGCTGCCAGGGTCGGGTCCATGCCCCACACCCTTCGCGCACCACTCGCGCCGCCGGTGACCCGACTCGTCCCTGCCCCGCGGCCGGGCCGCGCGGCCCGGCCGCGGGCGACGTTGGTCGCAGCCGTCGTCGGGCTGGTGGGCATCCTCGCGGTGCAGGCGGTGACTTTATTCCAACCCGGCTACCTGCCCGACCGGGCGGGCGTGCTGTACCTGGCCATGCTCTGGTGGGCGCTCGGCATGACCACCGCGACCCTGCTGCTCCACGCCGCCCCCCGCCGGCTGGCCGTCGGACTGCTGCTCGCCGGCACCGTCACCATTCACGCCGTGGCGCTCACCCACGGCCCGCAACTGTCCGACGACCTCTACCGCTACGTTTGGGACGGCCGGGTGCAGGCCACCGGTATCGACCCGTACCACTACGGCCCGCTCGATCCCGAGCTCGCCCACCTACGTGATCGCTGGCTGTTCCCGGACCCGGGCGGGTGCGCCGCCATCGAGCGCGGTCCGGGGTGCATCCGGTTGAACTATCCACGGGCACACACCATCTACCCACCGGTGGCACAGGCATACTTCACCGCGGTGCACCTCCTGCCCGGCCCGCCGCGCGAGCACAAGACGCAGCTCTACACATCGCTGGCGTCGCTGGCGCTGGTCGCACTGATTATGACGATGCTGACGGTACGGGGACGGGACCCCCGCTACGCGGGCTTCTACGCCCTCTCGCCGCTCGCCGGCCTCGACGTCGCCTCCGACGCACATGTGGACGTCCTCGCCGCGCTGCTCGCGCTCGGCGGCATCGCGGTACTCACCTCACGACCTCGCACCCGCTCCGCGCCGGCCGGGAGACCCACCCGCCGCCGGACCTGGATCGCCGGGACGCTGCTCGCAGCCGCGGTGGCGGTCAAGCTGTACCCGGCGCTGCTCCTTCCGGCAGCCGCCCGACGCCGCCCGGTCGTCGTGGTCGGGGCAGCCGTCGCGGTCGTCGGGCTTTCCTACCTGCCCCACGTCCTGGCCGTCGGAACAGGAGCTCTCGGTTTCCTCCCGGAATACCTCAACGTCGAGGGGTACGGCCAGGGCGACCGCTTCCTGCTGCTCACAGCCCTCGGCATCAACGGGGCCGCGGCCAAGGCCGCCGCCGTGTCGGTGCTGGCCGCGGTCACCGCGGCCGTAATGCGCTCCGAGCCGAGCCGGGTCCCCGTCGAACGAGCCGCGCTGTGGCTCGTCGGGGCCGCCTTCCTCGTCGCCACCCCGGTCCAGCCCTGGTACGGCATCCTGCTGGTGGCGCTCGCCATCCTCGCCGGCCGGCTGGAATGGCTCGCCGTCGCGGCTGCCGGTCATCCCGTGTACGTCTCCCTGTTCACAGACCTCCCCGGTGACGCCCGGACGCTACGGGTGTCCTCCTACACCGTCGCCGCGCTCGTCGTGCTCTCCGCCACGCTGCTGCGCCAGCGGCAACGCGACACCCGGCCATTGCACATTTCGGCGGGAGAATAATGGTGGATCGCCCATCAGCGTGCGCATCACCGCCGGCGCCCGTGACATCCGCTCCACGGGGCGCCACGCAATACACATCATCTGGCGCACCGCGACCGTGTAGGCCCGGTCGTAAACCGGGACCAGCCCTCGAAGGAGCCGAGACGGGTCACCAAACCGATTATCCGATCGAAGATCAAAAAATGTAGCCACGCAAATCCGGCATGATGACGCGGTAGCCGCGCACCGCGATCTTCGCGGCATGGCCGTAGCGCACCCAGGTTTCCGTCGTGGTCGCGAAGCAGCCGTGGATCAACACCAGCGGTCAGCCGGGACAGTCGGGTGACAACGGACAGCAGAAACGGACCCTATATTGGAAACTCCTAATCACAGTGGCGACGGCCGCGCCGGCATCCACCGACTTTCCGAACACCGGACCGTGCTTTTTAGCTATTGGAAGCTCGGACAACGTCGACAACCCGCCGTCAGTTCTCCTGCCCGAGCTGATCGGCGACGAGCGGAAACTCGGCCTTCACCAGCGCCGTCAGTTGGTTCCGCAGCGTCGGAAGCGACACCGTCGCTATCCTCCAGACGATCGACCACTCGATCTCGAAGTAGGCATGAACCGCAAGATTGCGAAATCCTGACACTGACCGCCACGGCACCTCAGGCCAGCGATCCCGGACCTCGAGCGAAACGCGTCCAGCAGCCTCACCGAGGACCATGAGTTTCTGAAGGACAGCGCTCTGAAGCAGGTCGCTGCCCGCGAACGTCCTTTCGTCCACGTCTGCGAGAAAAGCGGAGACCGCCTTGGCCGCCTCCAGCATGTCGACGAGATACAGCTCGTCACGCCGCATACAGGATCCTCGCCTCCGCGAGCACCCGGTCACGGATGACCCATTTCAGCCCGGACTTTGGAACGAGGTCCACCGGACGCCCGATGATCTTCTCCAGCTCGTCTCTGAGCTCGACGATCTCCCAGCCGAGCGTGACGTTCGGCAGGAGCACATAGAGCAGGTCCACGTCCGACCGAGCCTTGTCCTCTCCGCGGGCGACGGACCCGAAGACAGCCAGCTCCGCGATGCCGTACCGCCTGCACAGTTCGGCGATCCGGTCCTCGTGCAGATCCACGGCCACTAAGACAGTGTCCCTGATACGGGCCATGCCTGTCCGCAGGCTGCGATCGTCACAGGTTGAAGGGCAGACCTGCGCGAACGTGACGATGCCGTCCGGTGTGGCCGGGTGGTCGACGCTTCAGCCGGACTCGACGGCGAGAGCCAGGGGGAGGACCGAGGGGGCGCCGGCCTCGCGCAGCAGGCGGGCCGCGACTGTCATCGTCCAGCCTGTGACGATCAGATCGTCGACGAGCAGCACCGGTCCGTCGAGGTCCCCAAGCCGCTCCCCTATGGCGGCGGGCACGGAAAACGCCTCCCAGAGGCCGGCGAGCCGGTGCGCGCTGTTGTGGGAGGTGCTGGCCGCCGGCCCTGCGGCGACGCGGTCGAGGGCACCGAGCAGCGGCAGCCGTCCGATGGTGGCGATGCGTTCACCGAGGCTGCCGACGAGCCTGGGCCGCCGCCGGGACGGTACGACCGCGACCGCCGCCGGGCGACGCTGCCAGCCCCAGCCGGCGAGGGTCTTCACCACGGCGTCGACCAGGTCGTCGGGAAGGGTGCTGTCCGGCGCGTCGGGGCGCAGCAGCGGGCGCAGGCGGTTGCCCCAGCCGACACCGCCCAGCCGGGCCAGTGCCCTGCCCGGTTCTGCCGCGGCGGCCGCCGGAATCCGGCCGGCGAGGTTGAGGCCGAGGGTCCGCATCCCCGTCGGCCACATCCGGCGGGGTTCGACGACGACTCCCGGCCTGTGCAGTTCCGCTCGTGCCCGGTCGCGGGATTCCTCCGACGTGTCCGTCGGCCAACCGCGGCCGGTGCAGCGGTCGCAGCGTCCGCACGGCGCCGCGTACGGGTCGTCGAGCTGGGCGCGCAGAAACTCCAGCCGGCAGCCGGACGTGGCGATGTAGTCGAGCATCGCCTTCTCCTCGCGCGCGCGGGCGGCGGCGACGCGGGCGTACCTGTCCGTGTCGTAGACCCACGCGGTCCCCGTCGTCTCCCAGCCGCCCTTCACCCGCCGCAGGACGCCGTCGGTGTCGAGCACCTTCAGCATCGACTCGAGCCGGCCGTGCCCGATGTCGACGGCGGCGAGCAGCGCCTGGGTGGATATGGGCCCGCCCGCGCCGGCGAGCACGTCCAGCACTTGCCGCACGATCCGCTCCGGTGGGAAGGATGTGTCGGCAAAGTACCGCCAGATGTCGGCGTCCTCGGTGGCCGGAAGCAGCACTACCTCGGCGTGGTCGACAGCCCGGCCGGCTCGGCCGATCTGCTGGTAGTAGGCGATCGGCGAGGCGGGCGCACCGACGTGGACGACGAAGCCGAGGTCCGGCTTGTCGAAGCCCATCCCGAGCGCGCTGGTGGCCACGAGAGCCTTGACCCGGTTCGCCAGCAGGTCGGTCTCGGCCGCGATCCGCTCCGCCGGCTCCGTCCCTCCGTGGTAGGTCGTGACGGTGTGTCCCTGGGTGCGCAGGAAAACGGTGAGCTCCTCCGCCGCCGGCTTGGTCAGTGTGTAGATGATCCCGGACCCGGGGAGCTCGGCGAGATGGTCCGCCACCCAGGCGTAGCGCTGCTCGGCGAGCGGAAGCGTGACGACGGCGAGCCGCAGACTCTCCCGGTCGAGCGTTCCGCGCAGCACCAGCGTGCCGGCATCCCCGGCATCCCCGGCACCCCCGGCCCCACCCGCCTCGCCGGCGCGCCCGGTCTTCCCTGCCACGCCAGCTCCGCCGGCCCGAGCGGCACCGCCCCGCCCAGCGGTCGCGGGACCGGACGTACCCAGCTGCTCGCTGACGTCCGCGACGACGCGAGCGTTGGCCGTGGCGGTCGTCGCCAGCACCGGGACGTCCGGACGCAGACCGGCGATCAGGGTGCGCAGCCGGCGGTAGTCGGGGCGGAAGTCATGACCCCAGTCGGAGATGCAGTGGGCCTCGTCGACGACCAGCAGACCGGTGGTGGCGGCGAGTTCGGGCAGGTAGTCGTCACGAAACGTCGGATTGTTCAGCCGCTCGGGGCCGACGAGCAGCACGTCGAGCTCACCCGAGCGCAGCGCGCCGTAGACCTCGTCCCACTCGGTGACGTTCGCCGAGTGAATCTCCCCGGCCCGGATGCCGAGCCTCGCCGCGGCGGCGGCCTGGTTGCGGATCAGCGCCAGCAGCGGCGAGACGATGACCGTCGGCCCCGGAGGCGTCCCGTCCCGGCCGGCAGCCGTTCTGCCGCACTCCGGAAGCGGGCCGCCGGGCTCTGCGGGAAGGCCACCGGGCTCGGGTTGCGGGCCGCCGGGCTCCGTGAGCCCCTCCCCCGTCCCGCGACCGCGCAGGAGCGCCGTCGCGAGAAAGTAGACCGCCGACTTGCCCCACCCCGTCCGCTGCACAAGCAGCACGCGGCGCCGCCGCCTGACCAGAGCGTCGATCGCCTGCCACTGGTCGTCCCGCAACACCGCCGCGGGGCCGGCGAGCGCACGCAGCAGCTCCTCGGCTCGGGCGCGAGTCGCGCCGACACCGTGAAAGGACGCGTCACCGTCCGTCGTCGTTATCGAGCCGTTGGCCGTCATGGCTCGTGTGTACACGATTCCTCCGACACCTCCCTGCCCGACGAACACCCCTGTGGATAACTGTCCCGACAACACCCCCAGCGATCGCTGCTCGTACTTCAACGACCCGAACACACGTTCCCGGGCACCGCTCCGGCCGGGGATTGTGCCCCTCGTACAGGCTGGCCCGTGGTTGGTGGGCCGCCGGATTCGTAGAGTCGTGCTATGGCGGCGCAGGAGGAGACCGCGCGGGTCGACAGCTGGATCTGGTCCGTGCGGCTGGTCAGAACGCGGTCGCAGGCAACTGCGGCCTGCCGCGCCGGGCATGTCCATCTCAACGGTGAGCGGGTCAAGCCGGCCCATGCGGTGCGCACCGGGGACGAGATACGGGTACGCCAGGCCGGGCACGAGCGGACCATCGTCGTCACCCGCGTTCTCAGCAAGCGGGTCAGCGCGACCGTCGCCGGGGAATGCTTCATCGACCGCAGCCCACCGCCGGCACGCGAGGGTGCCACGGCGGTGGGTATCCG
>NZ_CAAAFT010000037.1:26222-28959 GCF_900634765.1 Candidatus Protofrankia californiensis
GACCGACGGGCCCTGGAACGTCTGCGTGACCGTGACCGCTGAGAACGCCGGCCCGTCTCGATCGTGAATTTACGCCATTGTGGCGATAAGGCGTGCTTGTCGGGTCCCTCGACGATTCGGAGGCCCAGGGAACCTGGACGTCCCGCAACGGATGCGATGCACGGCCATGGACGGATGCCGCACGACCCAGCCGGGTACGACTCTTGTCGCCTTGTCGGTCGGCCGTGCACATTCATGCGAGGGGGAGAGAATGCCCTACGTCACCGTTGGTCAGGAAAACTCCGGCAATATCGATATCTATTACGAGGACCATGGTTCCGGTCAGCCGGTCGTACTGATCCATGGCTTCCCGCTCAACGGAGCATCATGGGAGAAGCAGATCCCGATGCTGCTGGACGCCGGCTATCGGGTGATCTACTACGATCGGCGGGGGTTCGGCAGGTCCAGCCAGCCCGTGAGCGGCTATGACTACGATACGTTCACCGATGATCTGAAGACCCTGATCGAGACCCTCGGCCTGCGCGACATCGTCCTGGCCGGCTTCTCGATGGGCACCGGCGAGGTCACTCGCTACCTCGGCGCGTACGGCGCCGACCGGGTCGCCAAAGCAGCCCTGTTCGCGCCGCTGGCGCCATACCTTCTACAGACCGACGACAACCCCGAAGGCGTTCCGGCGACGGTGTTCGAGGACATCAAGCAGGCCATTCGCGACGACCGGTTCGCCTACCAGAAGGATTTCATCGACAACTTCTACAACGTGGACGTCTTCGGCAGCACCTCCCGCATCAGCGAACAGGCCTGGCAGAACAGCTGGATCGTGGCCGTCGGCGCCTCGGCGCTCGGCACGTTGCAGTGTGTCGACGCATGGTGCACCGATTTCCGCGGTGATGTGCCCGCGCTGTCCAGCGTTCCGCTGCTGGTCGTGCAGGGCACCGAGGACCGCATCCTGCCCATCGACAACACCGGCCGCCGGCTGCCGGCCCTCGTCAAGGGTCTGCAGTATCACGAGGTCAACGGCGGCCCGCACAATATCGGCTGGACCCACCCCGAGGTTGTCAACCCGCTGTTCCTCGACTTCCTCACCAAGCAGTGACTTCCTGAGCCGTAACTTCCCGACCAGAACAGGAAAGTCTCCGCGAGCTCGGCCTGCGTGCACCGGTCGGGCTCGCATCCAGATCATCCATGATCGTCGTAAATCCGGCTCATCGCCCACCTGGTCGGAGGCGGGATCGTTCGGGGGCAGGCGGGTTCATCGTCACAATCTTTTCAAACAGGCAACTAATGCCGAACGTTATAACTCGACAGCGGAGCGTTCTCATAAACTCTGAATACTTCCTGAACTTGCACCTCAGGTGATCAGCTCACTCTAGGAGAGGATCAGACGTACCACAGGGGTACGTCGAAAGGGGTAGACGACGATGCGACCTCGACTCGGCACCATGTTTGCGGCGATCGCGACAGTTGGCACTCTGGGTGTCGCAGGCGTCACCACGGCAGCAATCGCTTCGCCCGGCGCCGCCACCAACCTGATCGCTCCGGCCGGGGCGACGACCAGCGTGTCGCCGACCGATGGTTCGAGCAAGGATACGACCACCCTGGACTCCGATCGGCCGAGACACAGGCACCACCGGCACGGCGGTCCGGGCTGGTGGGCGGACGACGACTTCGACGGCTGGGATGCTTCCCGTCCCCTGCACGGCGACGCGACGGTCAGGACGGACGACGGCTACCAGATCGTCACCTACCAGCGCGGCGAACTGACCAAGACGTCCCAGACCTCGGCCACGGTCAAGAGCAAGGACGGATACGAAGCCACCTACGCCGTAACCGGTGACACGGAACTTTGGATCGACGGCGACGACGCCGGCATCGGTGATTTCAAGACCGGAACCACCGTGGTAGTGGCCGCGATCGTCGACGGTGACACCCGGACAGCCCAGCACCTCGTCACGCTGCAGGACTGATCCACAAGCGTTCCGTCGGCACCATGCCGTCAGCATCTGGACAACCTCGCAACATCACCATGCCCAGGGACTCAGACCTCCCGGACCTCCCGGATCGGTTTCCGCCAGGAACCCCGGGCGCGAAAAAAGCATGATCGCACCGCCTTGACCCGCCAGCGTCAGCCCTGGCCTCCGGGAGCCGACGGATCGCGAGCCCAGGTCCCGGCTCGGTCCGAGTTACACAGCCTGTAACTGATCAATACTATGTCGCTGACGGCTTGTAACCGACGGCGCCGTACAGGCTCGGATGGGCATACCACTGGCCCGTCCGAGCCCGCCACGGACGATCCACGTGCACGCATACATGCACGCACCAACCTCCGGCTCCGGATGGTCCCGCCGTGCTGTACGATTCTGTGCAGCGCTCGATGGAGCCTCAGGGGCACCGCCCCAAGGGACCTGATGGGTGCTGTCAGGCGGGATCTTCTCGTCGGAGAACGGGCACGACGGCAACCAGTCAAGCATGTGATACAACTGAACAGCACACAGCATGGTCCTGTGGTGAAGTCTGGAGTTCACGCCGCCCTGTCAAGGCGGAGGTCGCGGGTTCGAATCCCGTCGGGACCGCGCTCGCATCTATCGGATGTCATCGGCGTCACGCTGGTCTCGTCCTTCGATGCGACCTGGTAGGCCCATGTATGACAGGATGGTCGCACCGGGGCAGGTAGCTCAGTCGGTACGAGCGTCCGCCTGAAAAGCGGAAGGTCGGCGGTTCGACCCCGCCCCTGCCCACC
>NZ_CAAAFT010000038.1:0-21664 GCF_900634765.1 Candidatus Protofrankia californiensis
TCAGGCAGGGTCCGCCATATCTTGCTTTCCCATAACGCAACAGACCCGCATGACCCGAACCCAGTATCTGGCACCCACAGGTTCGGGGGCGAATGGTTTTTATGCACTACGACTACGGGCGATCATGTCGGTTTCTAAACCCGTTTCAATGATCACCGCACGTCCCGCCGGGAACAGATACCTCCGGCGGGACGTGCGGTCTTCATGTGCGGCCAGGTAAGCGTCCGATCCCCGACCCGACCCGAGCCGACACCCGACCTCAACTCAACTTCCTGACCGGAAAGCGAGGTTAGGCGACTGGGTCTGCCAGGTTCCGGCGGCGGCGGTGGATCTGGAAGCTGGCTCCGCCGACGAGCAGCACGGCCAGTGCACCGACCGCGACGTTAGCCGGCATGAGCGGGACGGGGGCGAGATCGGCGGCGTTGCAGACCGAGGTCGCGACCGTGACGTTCTGGGCACTGCCGAGCAGCGAGATCACCAGCGCGTCGACGGTGAGAGTGCCGTCACCGGCGGTGGTCTGCCGGTTGAGGGTCAGGGTGGCGACGCCGGGGATACCGACGACGGTGTTGGGCGCCGGGTTCGCGGCCAGGCTGGTGGGGACGGCGAGCACGGTGAAGGCCGCGTTGGTCAAGCCGGCGGTTCCGCTGACCGTGCCGGTGTTCGGGTCGAAGGCACAGCTTGAGGTGACGGTCCCGGCGCTGAGGCTGGCGATCGCGGACAGGGTGACGGCGAGGTTGTCCACGGACGAGCTGGCGTTGACGTTGCCCGCGGCGGTGTTGACCGCGCCGGTGCTGAGCAGCCCGGGAACGCCGATGTTGACGAGGCTGTTCGGGGAGCTGCCGGGGAAGGTGCTGACTGCGAACGGCCCGGCGACGATCGTTCCGGTGGCCTGCAGACCGATTCCCGTGTTCGGGGGAGCCGCGGCGGCCGGGGAGGCGGCCGCGAGCGCGAGCCCGGCGGCGAGAGTGAACGCTCCGGCAACCCGGGTGGCGCGTTTTGTCTTGATTTTCATTGATGTCTCTTTCTTCGCTGTACCGAGGCAGGCGAGGTGAGGGTGATCTGAACGAGGAAGAATGAGCGCTTCAGGGCCACACAGGGATCAGGTGGCCGCACTGTCGGGCAAAAACTCGGCGTTACGCCGAGTTTTTGCCCAGTCGCGGCGTCGGCGGAGGATGCGCCCGAACGCTCGCCAGGACGTGATGTAGAAGGTGAGCATGAAAGCGGCGTAAGCGAAACCCAGGGCCAGCCCACGCACCATTCCGAGCTGCGGTTCGCAGCGGCGTACGTAGATCGGCCCCCAGGCGACGAACGGGCCGAGCCCGAACACAATATAAACGAGGAATAGCAGCCATCCTCCTCCGGCGAACCAGCCGGTCATGATGTTGGGATACGCGGCGAAGTTGTAGATGAGAACGCCGACCGGAACGGGGTAGACCAGGGTTCCGACGAGTTGGAGCCAGGGTTGGAGCAGGTAGTAGGCGGCTTCCAGCGCGCCGATCGTGGGAACGTGGCGGGAGGACCACAGCTTCGGCAGATAGCTGCCGCACTGCATGGTTCCCTGGCCCCAGCGGGTCCGCTGCGTCAGCAGCCGGCGGAAGTCGGGGAGGCCTTCCTGGTCGACGAGGGTGTCGTCGGTGTATTCGTTGCGGTGCCCGGTGAGGAGCAGGTGCAGGGAGAGTTCGTAGTCTTCCAGCAACGCACCGTGCCAGGGCCGGCCGAACGCGGCGCGGACGTCGTCGAGCGCGGACAGCCGGCTGAACTGGCCGTTGCCGCCGAGACCGACGGTGCGGGTGCGTCGCCGGTTCATCTGGATCGCGGAGATCGCCGCGCGGAACTCCAGATCCTGCAGGCGGACCAGGGTCCGACCGAACGCGTTTGCGTACCGGCCCCGGTGCGGGAACGGGCGGCGTTCGTCCCGGTTGACCATCCGGACGCAGACTTGGACCGAACTGACGTCCGGGTCGCCGAACAGGTGGTCGGCCGCGCACACGTCCAGGCAGTCGGCGGCCGGCCTGCCGTCCGCGTCGACCACACCGACGATCACCCGATCGCGGTCGGCGCCGGCGGGGAGCCAGGCGTCGAGCTGCCGGTAGGCGACGTTGAGCGCCTCTCCTTTCCCGGTGCGGGCGTCGGGCAACCTGCGGGAGACGACGTGGACATGGTCGTCGCAGGCAGCGACGTCGGCCACGATCTGCCCGGTGGTGTCGGTGCTGGCGTCGTCGATGACCCAGACGTGCGCGGTCGGGAACGAGCCACGCAAGTAGCCGATGGTGGTACCGATGACCTTCTCCTCGTCCCGGGCAGGGACGAAGAAATGCCAGCCGTAGCCGGCCGAGTCCCCGGGAGTACGGCGCCGGCAGCGCAGGAACGGGACGACGATGACCAGCACGTAGGTGAGGAAGGTGACGCTTATGACCAGCGCGATCGCCTGCGCGGCGCCGACCCCCAACAGCAGCCGGTCGCTGGTCATGCCGCCGCCCGTTGCCGGTGGGTCCGTCCGGTGCTCAGCACGGCGACGAGCAGGGTGAGGCTGGCACCGATGAACACGATGCTGACGACGGTCCCGAGGACGAGGTGGCCCCACTCGTAGCCGGTGTGGAAACCCAGCTCGGAGATCAGGTAGGCGATCAGCCCGATCCGCAGCTGGTTCCCCACAATCAGCAGGAACGCGGCTGCCCCCACCGCTGCGAGCACGCGCTGGGGGGTCATCCGCCGCCCCAACAGCATCGCTCCGCCGATGAGGAACACCGGTGCGATCAGCAGCGTCGAGCTGCACTCCGGGGTGATCGTGAGACCGAATGCGTCCGGGCGACCGAGCCCGAAGTACACGATCGGTGCCCGCGATGCTGCCAGCGTCGGGGTTCCCAGCCCGAACAGCCGGGCGGCGCCCACGGCTTCCAGGTGCCGCAGCTGGTATTGGTAGGCCAGCAGCACGGCCAGGACGAACAGGAACAGAATCGTGCCGGCTCCTCGGGTGAGCCGGGACGAGCCGTGCGGCAGGACGCTGCTGAGGGCCGACGATGGTCCGGGGGGACCGGCGGTGCGCGCGGACATCAGGAGGCCCGGTCCGCCTGGCGCAGGTGAACGATCCGTAGCAGCGCGACCCCGGCGACGAGCAGAGCGATCGCCACAAGGAGCAACATGCCGGTATACAGGCCGGTGAACGGCAGCGTCTGGGCCGCCCCGGTCACGGTCCCGCCGCCACCCGGCGGGGTGCCGCCGACACCGCCTCCGCCGATCCCGGTGCCGATGCCGCCCCCGCCGACACCGCCGACACCGCCGACACCGCCTCCGCCGACACCGCCTCCGCCGACACCCCCGCCGATCCCGGCCCCGATGCCAATACCGATGCCGATCCCGCCGCCGCCGCCACCCACGATCCGTCCATACATCTGTTGCTACCTCCACTCGTTGCCAAGGTTTTGGGTACACCGCCGAAGCCGGCCGCCCAGGCCGGCCGTACTCGGGTCAGGTCAGGTCGGGTCAGCTGGGCGTCGGCCCGGTGGCCGTGCGGAATGCGTCGGCCGGATCGCCGGCCGACTGACGCGGCACCGTCAGCAGCCCGGTGGCCGGTACGTTCTGGTGCGGCAGGGCGGCAGGCGCGGGCATGTCGTGCGGACGCGATCCCAGGCCCAGCAGCCAGGCACAGGCCGCCGCGGACCGCTCACCGGCGCGGCCGTCGCCGAACGGGCTGTGCGGCACCGCCGGGCGGTGCGCGGAGCCGCCGCCGAGCAGGGCCTCGACCGCGGCGACGATGGTCTGCGGGTCGGTGCCAACCAGCTGAGCCGCTCCGCAGGCCACCGCCTCGGGACGCTCGGTTACCTCCCGTGTCACCAGGACCGGCACCCCCAGCACCGGCGCCTCCTCCTGGATCCCGCCGGAGTCGGTCAGCACCACCGCGGCGTCCGCCAGCATCCGCACGAAGGCGGCGTAGCCCACCGGCCCGCCGAGCGTGACGTTGTCCCGCCGCGGGATCACCGCGTCGAGGGTGGCGCGGACCGCGGGGTTCATGTGGCAGGCGACGACGAACTCCCAGTCCGGGTGCCGGTCCGCCAGCCGGGCGACCGCCCGCCCGACCTGCGCGATCGGTTCCCCCCACGATTCCCGCCGGTGCGCCGTCACCAGCACCCGTGGCGCGCCCCCGCTGTGGCTGCCGCCCTGGGGCGGAACAGCGCCCCCGCATGTCGCGGCCCGGGCCGCCTGCAGCGCATCGACAACCGTGTTACCCGTCAGCACAATCCGGTTGTCCGGCACCCCTGCGGCGCGCAGGTTCGTCACCGCCCCGGTGGTCGGCGCGAGGTGTAACGCGGCGATCTGGCTGACCATCCGCCGGTTGCCTTCCTCCGGGGAACGGCGCGGCGAGATCACCCGTGCGCAGGCCGGCCTCCACATGCACCACCGGAACCCCGCGCAGGAAACCGGCGAGCGCCCTGGCCAGCACCGAGGCGGTGTCACCCTGCACCACCACCAGGTCCGGGCGGATCCCCTCCAGCGCGCCGTCCAGCTCGTGCAGCAGGTGAGATGTCAACTCTGTCACCGACCGGCCCTGCCCGACCGGCGCCAGCTCCGTCCCGGCCGCCAACCCGAACACATCGAGGACCTCGTCCACAGCATCCCGCTGTTGACCGGTCGCCACGACCACCGGAATGATCAATCCTTGTGCGCGCAGGGCGACGACCACGGGCGCAAGCTTCACGGCCTCCGGCCGGGTACCGACCACCACAGCCGCGACCGAACCCGCTCTCACCGTCGCCGACCTCCTCCAAGTACACCGGAACGATCTGTCGGCCGATAACCTACTGTTACCGACCTTGTAAGTTGACGACTAAAAGTCACGGGAGGTTCACCGTAAAGGTAACCACCCGGACAGCCGGACAACGCACTCACGCCCGCCCACCCGGGGCGCAGGCGGAGGGCCTGTCGTATCGGCGAGGTCCGCCGTCTCGGCCTCTGACCAGGCATGATCGAGTGATGCGCCGACGTGGCGCCCGTCCACCGGTCTCACTCTCGGAATTCGCCGGGTTCCGGTTCCCGCCCGAGGGGAAGCGTGCTGGCGGTCCACTGCTACCTGCGCTACGCCCTGTCCTACCGGGGACCGTCGAGGAACTACTCGCCGAACGCGGCCTCGTCGTTAACCATGTGACCGTCTACCGGGGGGTGCAGCGGTTCACTCCGCTGCTGATCGACGCAGCCCGACCCTGCCGGCACACTCCCGGGGACAGGTGGTTCGTTGACGAGACGTATGTGAAGGTCTCCGGCCGGTGGATCTATCTGTACCGGGCGGTCGACCGGTTCGGGCAGGTCATCGACGTGTTCGCCTCCGACCATCGCGACCTGGCCGCAGCCCGGAAGTTTGTCACCCGTGCGTTGTCGCATGGCCGCAGGCCGGTCGAGGTGACCACGGATCAGGCCGCCACCTATCCGCGGGTGCTCGACGAGCTGCTGCCCGCCGCCCACCACAGCGATGCCCGGCGGGCGAACAACCGGATCGAATCCGACCACAGCCAGCTGAAGGCCAGACTCCGGCCGATGCGCGGGCTCGCACGCCTGCGCTCCGCGCAGACGGTCAGTTCCAGACATGCCTTCGTGCAGAACGTCCGCCGCGGCCACGACGAACTCGGCGTCGGCGCCGACCCGCATCTGCGGGTGTCGGCTGCCTTCACCGAGCTCACCCTGGCGATCTGATCAATATTCAGACAGGGTCCGCCATGTCTTGCTTTCCCGTAACGCAACAGACCCTGCGGAGGAGTGGAAATGAACCTCGTTGACGTTTCGCGCCTGCAGCATGTTCCCTTCCGTCCGCCCGGACATGTCGTTGTCCGTCACTGCGGAGGTCCGCACCGGCCCACCGGCGGGAACACCGGGTTCGGTCGGCGGTAGCGCACTCGTCATGCACACCGCCTCGTTCGACAATCTGGCTTCGACAACCCGGGCCCGGATCCGCCCTCCTCGCCAAGGGCGGCACGAGCTCGCCAAGGGCGGCACGAGTCACCGCGCAGCGTGGCCGACCCGCCCGAATGTTACGGTACCGGCCCTTTCCGCTCCCGGACTTCCTCCCATCTGTCCAGGAGGGCATCCATCTCGTCCTGGATGAAGAGGAAGAAGTCCCGGGCGTCCGCCAGCCGGCCTCCCGACGGCGAGGCGTCGCCGCCGACGGCACGCACTCCTTCCCGCACGATGTCGGCGACCTTCTGGTAAGGCCGGCCCTGAATGCTGGCCGTGTACCAGGTGCCGTCGGGAAAGCGGTAGATGTCGCGCCGCGAGCCGGGGACGGGTTCGCGGATCACCAGGCCGATCTGCGTCAGGTAGCGCACGGCACCGGAGACGGCCGCCGCGCTGACGCCGAGGCGCTCGCCGATCTCCCCGGCGGTGAGACCGGGTTCGTCGGCCACCATGAGCGTGCCGAGCACCCGCGCCGGCATCCGGGGAAAGCCCAGGTCGTTGAAGGTCATCGCGAAGCGCTCGACGAACCGGCGGACCGCCTTCTCGTCGCGCGCGCCGCCCGCTCCCGTCGTCGTCATCCTTCACCACTTTGTGAAGATCCCTGCCTGAGGGGTCGACGGACCCGCCGACACGCCGCGGGTCGTGTCAGTGCATGATCACGTTCCGGTACGATCATGTCACGATGTCGCGCCGCCGGAAGAAAGCCGTCCCGGCCGCCCCCACCGCGACCGCGACGGCGACGGCGACCACCAGCGGCGTCGCGGTGGCCTCGGCGGCCGGCAACGCCGGGACGTGGCTGAACGGGGAGACATCCCGGACCGGCTGGGGCAGGTTCAATAGATCGCCGAGTTGGCCGAGGAGGAGGCTCACCACGAAGCCGGCCCACCCCACGCCGATCGTCAGCCGCGGCGCGAGACCGAACACCGCCACGACCAGCCCGCCCGGGATCAGTGCCGCCGGCAGCCACACGAACGCGGCGGCGACCTGCTCGGCGAGCTTTTCGCCGACGTCGCCCGTGCTGAGCCCGTACACAAGGCCCGCCGAGACGCCGGCGAACCCCAGGAGTACCGCCGCACCGGCCGCGGCGACGACCAGGTGGCCGCCGAGCCAGCGCACCCGTCCGATCGCGGTGGCGAGCACCGCCTCCACGCGTCCCTCCGTCTCCTCGGCGCGCGGGCGCAGCAGGGCCTGGACGACGAACGCGGATGTCATCGCGCCGATCACGGCCATCATCGCCGCGTAGAACGCCTCGACAAGGTCCCCGCCACCCCCACCACTCAGCCTGGTGATGGTTTCCACGGCGCTGCTGTTGTCCTCCAGCGCTTTCTCGACCGTGTCGCTCAGCGATCCTATTGTTACGCCGAGCACTGTGACGGCCGCGACCCAGCCGAGCAGGATCCCACGCTGGAGCCGCCAGGCCAGCCCGAGCGGGTTGAGCAGCCTCGGGGCGGCCTGGGCCGGTCCCGGGCGTGCCGCGATCATGCCCATACCCACGTCGCGGTGCGCGGTCAGGGCGAAAGCCACGGCGACGCCCGCGCAGAACAGTGCGAGGGGCAGCGCGAGCACCCACCACCTGTCCCCGGCGAACGGACGTACCTGGGCGGTCCAGCCGATCGGGGACACCCACGACGGCCAGGCGCTGGTCAGGGTGTAGCCACTCGGATCGATCTCGCCGAACGCGTCGCCCAAGCCGCGGACGAGGAACGCGACCCCGACAGCGACGGCCGCGATCCCGTTGGCTGCGCGTGAGGTCTGCGCGACCTGCGCGGCGACAGCCGCGATCGCGGTGAAGGCCATGCCGGTGGCGCCGACCGCTGCACCCGCCGCGACCGAGCCGGCAGCGGGTTCCCCGGCGCCCACGAGCGTGAGCGTGAGCAACACCGCCAGCACGACGTTGGCGCCGACGGTGACGAGGATCGCGGCGCTCAGGCCGGCATACCGCCCCACCATGGTGGCGCCGATCATCTCCGCGCGGCCGATCTCCTCATTACGCCGGGTGTGGCGCACCATCGCGAGGGTGCTCATGAAACCGGCGAGCACGGCGAGGAACGTCAGTATCTGGAACATGCCCAGCGCGCCGGTACTGGCCCCGGTGGGGGCGTTGCGCAGCAGGAGGAGTGCGGGGCTGTCGACGACGCCGCGCAGGGCGCCGATGCGGTCGGCCTCGGTCGGGTACTGCTCCCTCGTCGCAGACAGGGAGACAGCGAGCATGGCCGTCGTGCCCGCGACCCAGATCGGCAGCTGGACGCGGTCGCGGCGCAGCGTGAACCGGGTAAGCCGGGCGGTGCCGGCGAACGAGGTCATCGGGGCGGAGGGCGTCGTCATGGTCACCGATCTCATCGTGCGTCCGCCAGCTCGTCGTCGTAGTGGCGCATGAACAGCTCCTCCAACGACGGCGGGGCGCTGGTCAGCGCCCGCACCCCGAAGCGGGTCAGGTGCCTGAGCACGGCGTCCAGTTCGTCGGCGTCGACGTCGAACGTCGCGCGGGTGCTGGCGCCGTCGGCCGTGATGTCGCGCACGTCCGCGTCGTGCACGCCGGGGAGGCCGGTCAGTCCGATGATCGGCTTGGCGGTCTCCACTGAGATCGAGGTTCGGGTCAGATGGCGCAGGTCGGTCAGCGTCCCCGACTCCACGGTCCGGCCCCGCCGGATGATGCTCACCCGGTCGCACAAGGCCTCCACCTCGGCGAAGATGTGGCTGGACAGCAGGACGGTCGCGCCGCGTTCCTTCACCTCGCGGATGCACTCCTGGAAAACCGCCTCCATCAGCGGGTCCAGCCCGGAGGTCGGCTCGTCCAGGATGTAGAGCTCGACGTCGGAGGCGAAGGCGGCCACCAGGGCAACCTTCTGCCGGTTGCCCTTGGAATACGTCCGCGCCTTCCGGCTCGGGTCGAGCTGGAACCGCTTGACGAGCTGATCTCGGCGCGCCCCGTCGAGCCCGCCGCGCAGCGCCCCGAACAGGTCGATCGACTCGCCGCCGGTCAGATTCGGCCACAGGTTCACATCCCCCGGCACGTAGGCGAGCCGCCGGTGCAGCTCCACGGCGTCGCGCCACGGGTGCCCGCCGAGCAGGCGCGCCTGACCGGCGTCCGCGCGCAGCAGGCCCAGCAGAACACGGATCGTCGTCGACTTGCCGGCTCCGTTCGGTCCCAGGAAACCGTGCACCTCACCGGGGTCGACGGACAGGTTCAACCCGTCCAGCGCGCGGCTCCGGCCGAACGACTTCACCAGACCGGAGATCGAGATAGCGGTCGTCATGGATCGGCACGCTACGCAAATTTCACAGATTTGTGAAGCGTATGAATTTTCTGACCGGAGCCGACGGTGGGACGTGAGCCTACTGTTACGATCTGGACCGAGCGGGATCTGTTGCGTTGGCGAGGGGGTCTGTTGCGCTGAGCGGGGCAGGACGCGAGGGGCCCCTGCCGGATCGGTGATCAGGCCGCCAGGGTGAGCTCGGTGAAGGCAGCCGACAGCCGCGGATCGGGTTCGGCGTCGGCGCTGATTTCGTAGTGGCCGCGGCGGATGTTCTGGACAAACGCATGCCCAGAACCGATCACCTGGGCAGAGCGGAGGCGTTTCAGTCCGCGCATCGGCCGGAGCCGTGCTTTCAGCTGGCTGTGATCGGATTTGATCCGGTTGTTCGCCCGTCGGGCATCGAGATGACAGGCATACGGCAGCAACTCGTCCAGGACCCGCGGGTAGACCGCAGCCTGATCCGTGGCAAGAACCGGCGGACGGGACGTCGACGCATCGCTCGATCATGCCTGGACGTACACCGAGACAACGGACCTCGCCGACGCAACAGATCCACTATCGATCAGCCTGCGCGAGGATCTGTTCCCGGAGGACGGTTGCCCGTCGTTTGCTCGCTGCCTGCACCGCGGCTTTCCTGGCGATCGCGTCCTTGAGCTTCGGGGTCCTCTCCGGTAGGTGCGACAGCTTGGACAGATGTGGCACGCCATTGAGGTCCGTCGTCGCAGCGTCGATGACCGAGCGCCAGCTCTGCCCGTTGCGGTTCAGCTTGCCAAGCTCCTCGACGTGCTCCTTGTTGTCGAAATACCGCAGCTGGTACCACTCGTCGTTCACGGGATTGTGCCAGCTGAGATATCCGCCCTGAAGCACCTGGCGCGGCTCCTCGATGTGGCCCCCGAAGCTGTACCTGGCAGACGATTTCGACGAGTCGAAGTAATGCGGCGTGTAGAAGTCGGAGACGAGGATACCGTCCACCGAATAGGCGAACTCCGCGGACTCGGGTGGATCGCACGTCTCCGCAAGGAACTCGACCCAGCCATGATCCTCGCCGATCAATTCCTTCGCCCGCTCCGGGAACCTGGCGGGGACCAGGCGGCTGCCGAACGGATCGGCCAGCATCTCGAGCGCCTCATGACTCGCGGTCAGCGACCAGCTTGGCCCCACCTCGACGACGGCGTATGGCTGACCATGCTCGTCCTGGTGGACGCCGGCGGCGCCCGGGATGTCCCTGTTCACGATCAGGATTGGCCAGTAGCCGAGTGGTTTGTCCGACAGACTAGGAAATACGTCGACGGTCGCGGAGACCTCCCAGATCGGGGCGAAGTCGCGTGACACCTGCTTCTGGATGGCTGCGGCTACCTTTTCGATGTCGCCGGCCTCGTTGCCGACGGGGGTCGCCCGCCCAGCTTCCTCGTCCTGCGGGTCGAACGGTATGAGCGCGATCTGCTGAACAAACATTCGGCTTCCCTTTCTGGCCGGCGGATGCGCCGATGGACATCCGTATAAGATCGGTTGGCATGCTTGTCTGCGACGAACGGTTATCGGACTCCCGTGGACCCCGGCTGGTTCTCTCCTCCCGGCATGGAGGAGGAGCTGATAGGTCCGTTTCCGCCGGTATCCTGATACGGGGCTACCCGGGAAGTAGCGATGAAAACACGGCTACGACGATGCGAATGGGTCGCGCAAGCAACCGCGCATAACGGCATCGGCCGTAGGAAATCCGGCCGGGGCTGTTGCATCCGCGGGGTCCTTGATCGGGCATGGTGGAGGGATGCGTCGGCGTGCCGTCCATCCGTCGGTGCCCGTCTCGGAGTTTGCCGGGTTCCGGTTCCCACTGGCCAGGTCGGGGGTAGCGGGTGTGGTGCAGGCCGGTGACGGCGACACCGTGGCGGATGCTGCCCTCGACGCAGGCGCGTAGCGCGTAGTCGGCCTGCCAGTCGGTGGTTGTCTGGGCGACTCGGGCGCCGTGCTGGGCCTGGTAGACGTCGCGGGGGTACACGGTGAGCTGCCGGCGCCGTTTCTTCGAGGTGGTGCACTGGCCGCGGACGGGGCACGGTACACAGGTCGCGGCAGCAAATTTGATCACGATGGTGTCGATGCCGCGTTGGCTGGCCGGGGTCCAGGAGCTGCTGGTCTGTCCGTGCGGGCAGATGGCCGGGTGGCGGTCGAAGTCGATCGTGAACGCGGAGCGGTCGAACCCGGCCCCGGCTCGGGCCTGCGCCGAGGTGTCGGCCAGGACGGGGGTGACCAGGGCGATACCGAACGTCCGCCAGGAGTCGACGATCATGTCGGTGGACGGGTAGCCGGAGTCGAGGTAGTGCTCAGCGGGCAGCAGGCCCCGGCGGGCGGGCTGCTGGTGGACGGGCTCGGTCATGGCCGAGTCGGTCACGGCCGCGTCCGTGGTCGCCACATTTGTGATGATGTTCGGGAGGGCGCGGCTCTGCGCAGCCGGGGCTCAGGCTCGCCGCCGCCGGCCGGGGCGGTGTCACCGCCGGGAGGGCAGGTCGCACTGATGTGGGACCGTGTAGCCCTTCCAGGACGTGTCACGTGTGACACCCCAGCGGGCGTTGAGGTCATCCGGGAAGGTCAGCCGCGTTCTGCCTAGGTGGGAGACCGTCTATGTCCGCCTCCCGCCTGCCGCCGCTGGTGGTCCGGGTGTAGTTCTGCACCAGCACGCGGCGCAGCACGTCAACGGCGGGCAGCGCAGCCAGCCCGGTGCGCCGGGTGCGTACACGGCCGTCAGCAGCGCGAACCCGTCGGTGCCGTGGGCCGTTGCCAGCTCGTCCTGCTTCGTCCGCGAGGTGGGCAGGCGCCAGGAATAGACCCGCCGGGTGTAGCGGCCACCCCAGACGACCACGTCCATGGTGGCAGCCAGCCAGCCCGGCGGGCGCTGCGGCATTCGCCGATTATCGGCGATCTTAACCGCAGATCTTCCTGTTGACGAAGCTCACGTGACCGCCTCACGGAGGCTTCAGACGCCCCAGGGCGACTGTGGAGGAGGCATCCACCAGAAGATTTACAGTCAAGATCGACTGATTCTGGCGGATGCGACAGTGCCGGTCAGATCAGACCGGGCGGACGTGCTCGGCCTGCGGACCCTTCTGGCCTTGCGTGATGTCGAACTCCACGCGCTGGTTCTCCTCCAGGTTGCGGAAGCCGGCGCTGTCGATGGCCGAGTAGTGAACGAAGACGTCGGGACCGCCGCCGTCCTGGGCGATGAACCCGAAGCCCTTCTCGCCGTTGAACCACTTCACAGTGCCCTGAGCCATGTGTTCTTTTCCTTCGTGGGGGCCGTACCGGGCCGCCTGCTGCGGGTCCCGGGTTGCCGCGGTGTGATCGTCCCCATGTCGGGTAGGACCGGAAAACGAAAAATGCCCGCTGTCAGACTCCACGGGCGTTTGAAACGTTCGAGGAAACTCCAACTGCAACACGTCGAACCTACCAGGTTCCGTGGCCGGACGTGGAGTCAGAGGCAACGGGGCACCGGCGGCGTAACTCGATCAGCGCGAGTGGCGACAGGCTGGAGCCGACGTTGACGCGGCCGTCGACAGGCATCGGGTCGAGTGGGCGGGGAGCGGCATGACCGGATACTTCCTGCGGCGTCGATGGGCGACACTGTCCGTGCAGCTGGAGAGTCGCCACAGCGGCTGCACCCACACCGAGCGCTGTCGACGCCGATGTCGGTCAGGCGCCACGGCAAGGCGTCGACCGCGGCAGTCCCAGGCCCGGCCCGACGTCGGACGGTTGAGAAATCATCCACGCACAGCGCAGGCACCACGTCCGCCTCGGGGTCGAGGAGCGTGCCACCATCCGCAGGACATCAGCGGTCCGGTCGTCCCGCTCCACGACGACACCCACCAGAGCTTCAGGGGCAGGGAACTGGCACCCCGCGCATGATCGCCAGCTTTTCGCCGCCGGGAAGTTCCAGGACCGTCCCTGATGCGGGCCTGTGGGGTGTCAGAACTCGACCACCGACGTTGACCTGGGCTTGTAGGCGGCTCGTTCGTATGCGTTGACCAGGCCACCGAGGACGAGTCGGCGCTTGATCCGTTCCGTCGTGACGTGGGCGATCGGGTAGTCGGGTCGGTTGGAGTTGGAGCGCGCGGTGCGGGTGCCGTCCGTTGTGGGGCACTGTTGCATCTGCCCGGACTAGCCGATCTTGGCCGTAAATCTTCCAGTGGAGACGTCCTCCACAGTCGTTTCGGGCGCCTGAACACTCCGTGAGGCGGTCACCTGAGCTCCGTCGACGGGAAGATCCGCTGTCAAGATCGCCGGTAATCGGCGAATGCAGCAGTGCCGGCCGAACTCCGGGCCCGTTACATGTGCCTGACCGCCGACCCACGGCTGGCGTAGCCACCAGCCACGCCGCGCCGGATCACCCCGGTCCCCACCGCGGGCTACGCTCACAGCAAGGCTGATCATCCACCCCGGGTGGCCGCTGCCCCACCCCGCACCGGCAGACATTCAAGTCAGGGGAGACGACACGACATGGGCGTCTGGACCCGCTGGCGCCATGCCGCCACCCGGATACATGCCAGGCGCATCCGTCGCCGCGAGGAAGCCGCCGCCCGAGCCGAGGCGAAACGTGTTCACCGCGCCGCTTTCGCCCGTGAGCAGGACACGGCCCGCACACGCCAGCAGGGTCGGGCTCTCGCGCATACGTGGGAGACCCTCACTCGCGAGCAGGAGCCCCTCGCCCAGGCCGCCACCATGATCTTAGGGGAATTCCTCGACGACTCGGGGCAACCCAGACGGCGACGCCATGCCGACCTGCAGCACGCTCTCGGACCCACGCTGGACCCGCAGGCATGGCAATGGCTACTCCACACCGGGCTGGTAGCCCGACACGTGGTAGCCCCCAACCTTCCCGTGGTACAGGAGGGAATGCACGGCTACGGTCACCACGGTTTCGACGGCTACACCCTGACCCCGCAGGCCCGCCCAGTCATCCGCACGCAGTTCGGCCCTCAGGCCTGGACCCAGGAGTAGGATCCGCCACGGAGACGGCCCGGCCCTGCTCGACGTGCTGGCGCTGCTTGCCGACTCCCGGAAGACCGAGGCGGTACGGGACGAGGTGCGAGGCTTTGTCGAGCTCCACTGGGCCCTGGGGAGCCACCCGGGCGGCGTCCACGCGGAACTGGCGGGTTCAGGCGCCGGCCTCACCCACGGGTAGGCACTCGAGCTGGCGTTCCTGTTCGCCGACGCGTACGCCGAGAACGCCGAGACGTTCGCCGGGGCTTACCGGACCGCCCCTGAAGCTCGGGCCTCCGTGGCGATGCCGCCGAGCCGGAGGGCCTTCTCGATCTTGCTGAGCTTCGCCTCGGGCAGCACCCCGTCCGTTCGATCACGTCCCGTTCCGTCACCGTCGCCAGCCACGTGCAGGGGGTGATGCCCGGACGGGAGAAGGCGACCCGTACGACCCCTTCGAGGGGCAGCTCCTCAGCAGCTCCCACGGTCACTTCGAGGCCGAAGCCGGTGATGTGTCGATGTCGATGGTGACCGGCTCGACGATCTGCATCGCCTGGAACTCGGCGTTCGCTCCCTCCGACAGCAGCACGATAGGCCGCCGCTCGCCGAAATCTGCCCACCAGACTTCACTTCGTCGCATCGATACTCCTCAGGCAGGATGAGACGTCTACGCCGTGCGTGGACCGGTATGATCATTTCATCCCCGACGGCGCGATCACGGTCACGGCGAAGCCACGCCCCACCGTTCAGCGCCCGGAGAACCTGTCGTGACGCCACCCGGCCGCTCTCGACCCTGCTCGACCGATCACGAACCACCACCGGTCACGGTTCGTGACCGCCAAGGCGCCAGACTCAGCTTCGGAAGGTTCCGACTGCTCATGCGTGCTGTCCTGGCCGAGTACGCGCGGCATTACAACGCACGATGCCCGCACCGTGCGTTCCACCTCCAACTGCCCCGGCCCGACCGCCCGATCGCCGACGTCACGACGGAACGGATCAAGCACCGGCCTGTCTTCGGTGGCCTGGTCAACGAAGACGAAGGAGCCGCCTACAAGCCCAGGTCAACGCCGGTGGCCGAGTTCTGACACCCCACAGCCTTCACCGAGCTCACCCCGGTGGTCTGATCACCGGCCTGACGGGGTCCCTCGTGTCCTGTTCCCGCTCAACCCGACAGATCCCGTGTGGGTGCCCGATAGTCGTCCGTTGGCTTGAGTAGGTCCTTTACCAGCCGCCATGATCTGTATTTTCGATCATGATCGTGGTGGCGGTGTGGTGTTGTCCTTCGCTATACCTTGATGATGGTGAATGGCCGGGCGTTCGGGAGGTGTTCCGCCAGATGTTGAAGATCGCCCGGGTCGGATGTGTAGACGACTCCGCCGTGGCGGGCGGCTAGTAGTACGACTATGGCGTCGACCCCGTCGCTGGTGCGGGAACGGCCGAGTAGTTCCCCGACGGCGCGCGCTGTCGTCTGGTCGACCGGTTCGACTACACAGCCACGGAGTAGTCGGACGAGGCGTGCCTGTCGTGCCCCGTCGCGCCAGACCTGCCAGACGACGGGTGCCGGAACGACGGGGACGATGTCGCCGGCCAGCGCCTTGATGTGGCGGGCCCACATGCGTTCGTCGTCGCGTTCGCCGGCGACGAGGGCGCCGGCGTCGTAGAGCAGGTTCACGCGGTACGGCGGGGGAGGATGCCGGCGTCTTCCAATTCACGCTGGGCCTCGTCGAGAACGTTCTGCGGCAGCGGGCCGTGCTCGGCCTCCCACTCCCGCGTGGCTGCCAGGCCGTCCGCGATGACCGCCTGCCGTTCCAGCCGCTCCGCGATCGCGTCGCGTACCCAAGCGGACAGCGAGGTGCCTGCGGTCCGTGCGGCGTCTTCGGCGCGGGCGCGGAGGTCGTCACCGATGTACAGGGGAGTTGACGTCGTTCTGGCCATGTCCGCCAGCGTACCCGGTGCGAATCGCTTGCGAACCTATGTTGGTCGTCGCGGTGGGGAAGCGAGGAGTCGGGGCGGGCGACGGTGACCTGATCCGCGCGGTGTGACCGGTCGGCTGGTTGTTGCATGGCTGCCGGCCGGGTCGAGGTGACCACGGATCAGGCTGCTGCCTATCCGCGGCTACTCGACGAACTGCTGCCCGCCGCCTGTCACCTCGATGTCCGGCGGGTGTACAACCCGACCGTGTCCGACCACGGCCAGCTGAAGGCCAGATTCCGACCCATGCGCGGGCTCATACGCCTGCGCTCCGCGCAGACCGTCAGTTCCGGGCACGCGTTTCGTGGGAGAACATCCGCCGCGGCCACGACGAACTCGCCGTCGACGCCGACCCGCACCTACGGGTGTCGGCTGCCTTCACCGAGCTCGCCCTGGCGTTCTGATCAATATTCAGGCAGGGTCCGCCATGTCCTGCTTTCCCATGACGCAACAAACCCCGTCGAGCTCCGTGAGGCCGCCGCCGGAGCAATCCGCGTCACTTTCCAGTGGGGCGGCACGAACAACCTCACCGCGGTCACCCTGAAGGGGACCGACGAGGGATGCGACGGCTACAAGATCGGCGTCCGGCTGGTGACCGTCACCAGCAGCGGCGCCAAGCACTACTGGCCCTGGTACGGCTACACGACCGGCTGTGGCACGACCTACACCTACAACACGTACGCCACCGATTCGAACGGAATCCAGTACGCCACCGTGGAACTCGGCGTCTTCAGGGGCAGCACGTTGGAGGGCACCCGAAAGGCGTCCATCTCCAAGCGGCCGAGCGCCTGAAACGGCAGATCGACTGGCCGCTGAGCAGTGGCCGCGGCGGATGTTCTGGACAGACGCATGCCCAGAACCGATCACCTGGGCAGAGCGGAGGCGTTTCAGTCCACGATCGGCAGCGGGGTGAAGCGCTGCACTCACCGGTAGACGGTCATATGATCGACGACGAGACCGCGCTCCGGGAGGCGTTCCTCTGCGTCTCGGTACGACAGTGCGTAGCGCAGGTACCAGCGCACCGCCAGCGTGCTTCCCTTCCGGGGGGAAGCGGAACCCGGCGAACTGGAGAGGCCGGGACCGGTGGCCGGGCGGGACGTCGACGCATTCCTCGATCATGCCTGGCCAGATGCCAGGGCGAGGACCTTGCCAACGCAACAGTCCCGGTCTGTGTTGCCGGCATGGTGGGCTGGGGTTCAGCGGGACCGGATCGATGCCGTCTGGTCAACGAGGACAGTGGTGGCGCGTTCCAGGAGTGTGCAGAGCGAGGCGTGTTCGGTGGGTGAGAACGTGTCCGTGAGTGCCCGTTCCAGGACGATCACCTCCTGGTAGGCGCGGTCCAGGAGCGATCCGCCCTGGTCGGTCAACGTGGCGATCTGCACCTTGGCGTGCACCGCGGATGCCTCGCGGTGGATGAGGTTCTTGGCCGCCAGGTTGGTCAGGACGCTGGCCATGGTCTGCTGGGTGACCCCGCAGGAGCGGGCCAGTTGAGCGCCGGACATGCCGCCTTGACGCGACAGGGCCAGCAACACGGTGTACTGGATCATGGTGAGCCCATAGCCGCGCAGTACCGCCTCGTGGTGCGCCATCAGTGCCTGCTCCGCCTGTCTGATCCGGGTGCAGAGATACTCCTCGACCGGGACATCCGTCATACGCTCGCTCCATTTCACAGATACCTGTGTTGACACAGCAGCCTTATACTGGCTACCGTGCTGACTATCAGGATACTGAGTCAACCCAGGAGTATGAAATATGAAGGCTGTCGTCCTCGACATCGATGACCACTACCGGCTCACGGACGTCGCTGAGCCCACCCCGGTCCCGGCGAGGTCGCGATCCGGGTCGCCTACGCTGGGATCCAGTGGGGAGACGTGCTGGTACGGGACGGCCATTTCCAGGTACCCCGCCTGTTCGTCCCCGGCTTCGAGGCATCCGGGCACATCAAGAAGGTCGGCGAGGGCGTCGACGTGAACCGCGTGGGCCAACCCGTCACTGCGCTGACCACCGCCGGCGCCTACGCCGAGGTCGTCGTGGCACCCGCCGTGCTCACGCTGGACGTCGGGACGCTTCCGCTTCGCACCGCCGCGGGGTTCGGCTGGGGCACGCCCACTGCCTACGACCTGGTCAACGCCGTCGCCTGGGTACGGCCCGGTGACAGCGTGCTGATCCACGCCGCTGCCGGCGGGGTCGGCATCCTAGCCGCACTGGACCTTTCCCGCTTTGGCGGACACCCGGTGTAGCCGCCCGATTCATCGGGAGTACGAAAGATGGGTGCGACACGCCGGGCATTGACACCTGAGTACAAGGGGCACTGTTGTGATCGCCGATCGCAGGCGATCTTCATCGTGGATCTTCCTGTCGGACGTACCAATGTGCCCCGGTCAGTGGGATTCCCGGCAGTCTGGAGCCGCGGTGGCGAGGCTCGGCTCCGGAAGACTTGCGGTCAAGATCCGCAGGTGCACGCGAATGCAACAGCGCCTCGGTGAGGAACGGGATTGGCGTGCGTTCCCGGTCCGATGCTGGCCCTCCCCGGCTCGGGCGGGCAGTATGTCCAGGCGTGCTGACCGACCCGCGCGTCCCGCGTTCCGACCGTCCCCTCGACCGGCTGGTCGCCGGGTTCGCCGCCGATCAGATGGCCGCCGCCCCGACGAGCGCCACCCTGCTCGGCGTCGACGGCTACGACCATCTGCTCCCGGAGCTCACCACGGAGGCGGTCACCCGCCGGGAGAAGGCCGATGACGACTGGGCACAGCGGTTCGGGGCGCTCGACGACGCGCAGCTACGCCCGGACGAACTGATCGACCGTGACCTGGTACTCGCCGAGCTGCGCGGACGGGCGGTCATGCGCGACTGGGAGCGCCACCGTCGGGACGCGGAACTGTACGGCGGCGCCGGGCTGTCCGGGGTGTTCGGGCTACTGCTGTACCGTCCGTTGCCTCCGGAGGAGTTGGTCCGGGCTGTCACCGCGCGCCTGTCCGCGGTCGGGGACCTGCTCGCCGCCGGGCGTGCCCAGCTCGACGCGGAACTCGCCTCCCCGCTGCTCCTGCGCCGGGCAGCCATGCAGGCCCGCGGCGGGGTCGCCTACTGCCGGGATGTGGTGCCTACGCTGTTGCCCGGTGCGCCGGGCTTGGTGGCCGCCTGCCGGACCGCGGCCGACGCCTATGAGGAGTGGACAGGCTTCCTCGAGGCGCTCGCGGCCCGTGCCACCGGGAGGTTCGCCATCGGAGAGGCCCGCTACTCGGCGCTGTTGCGCGAGAAGGAGGGACTCTCCTACGGCGCGGACGGCCTGCTCGAACGGGGCCGGGCTGCCCACACCGCCCTCGTCGAGCAGGTTCGCGACCGGGCCCGGGAGCTGGCCGGCCATGACGACTGGCGCGCCTACCTGCGGGAACTGGATGCCGACGCCCCGGCCACGCCGGAGGACATGCTGGCCGGATATCGCGAGGCGACCGAACGTGCCCGCCGGTTCATCTACTCGACCGGCCTGGTGACCGAACCGCCGGGCGAGCGGTGCGAGGTCGAGCCGGCGGAGGAGTTCCAGCGGGCGACCCTGGCCGTGGCATTCTACTTCCCACCACGGCCCTTCGCCAGCGGCCAGGCCACCCCGGGCGAGCCGGCCGGGGCCTCGTTCGCCGGACACTTCTTCGTGCCGTACCCGCCGTCGGACGCCTCACCGGAGGCTGTCCGGGACCGGTTGGCGGCCAACAGCTACTCGGCGATGTCGACCGTCGCCGTCCACGAGGCGTACCCGGGTCACCACTGGCACCTGGCCCACCTGGCCGTGACGAACCAGCGTCCCGTGCGCGGCCTGCTGCGGACGCCCTACTTCGTCGAGGGGTGGGCCCTCTACGCCGAGCAGCTGCTCGCCGACGCCGGCTACTTCACCGATGCGCGGGCAGCGCTGCGCCAGGTGGACTTTCGGCTGTTCCGGGCCGCGCGCATCGTCGCCGACGTGTCCCTGCACACCGGCCGCTGGTCGGTAGAGCAGGCGGTCGAGTACATGTCCACCCACGCGTCCCTGACGCCGGATGTGGCCCGCGCCGAGGTGGCCCGCTACTGCGCATGGCCCACCCAGGCGGCGTCCTACCTCACCGGGGCTCTGGAGATCGCCCGTATGCGGGACGCCTGGCTGGCCGCGGAACGCGGCAGCCTGCGGGAGTTCCACGACCGCCTCGCAGCCACCGGCGGACTGCCCATCATGCTGGCCGAACGTGCGCTGTCCGCCTGATCTGAATCACGGAGGATTCAGATACCCGGAACGGCTCTGGAGGACGTCTTCAGCGGGATGTTCTCGAAGAACTGAGATGGGACGCTCCGGTGCAGCCGAACGAGATCGGCGTCATCGTCAAAGACGGCGTCGTGACGCTCACCGGATGGGTGGACACCTACAGTAAGAAGTGGATGGCTGGGAAGGCGGCCAAGCGCGTGCGTGGGGTGAGGGCGGTCGCCAACGATATCGAGGTTCGTCTGCCGGCTTCTGCCGAACGGACAGACGCCGATATCGCGGCGGCAGCAATCCGCGCGCTGGAATGAAACGTCTTCGTGCCGGCCGAGAAGGTCAACGTGACCGTCTCGAAAGGATACGTCACCATTGAGTGCGAGGTCGGATGGGGGTTCCAGAGGCGCGAGGCCGAGCGGGTGCTGATCATATGATCCGCGGAGGTAGGCAGCATCCCTCGTGAGGCACTGTTGCATCCGCCAGGACAAGCCGATTTTGATCGTAAATATTCCGGTGGAGTCGCCATCCAGAGCCGTTCCGGGGCGTCTGAAGCCTCCGTGATTCGGGCACATGAGACCCGTCGACGGGAAGACCTGCGGTCAAGATTATCGATGATCGGCGAGCACAACAGTGCCCGATCACGCCTATCGCAACTTCGTCCTGACCCGGGACGCCGAGCTTGTGCACGACGAAGACATCAAGTGCGGCATCAAGCTCCCGGGCCACCTTGTAAGCCATGGGCACCCCGCCTCGGGGCAGTCTCAAGACCAGCACATCGGAACGGTCTCGGTAGTCTCCGAGAAGACCGGCCAGAAACCGGCCGGCATTCTTTCGGTCACGAAACAGACGGTTCCACACCGTGCTGTTCCCAGCACGCTCGGCGGCAGAAGGTGTTTGACGCCCGGTTCGAGTCGATGAAAACCACAGTTCGCCGCCAGATTGCCAGGTGACCCGACAGGGAACCTGATTCAACCAGGCGGCTGCGGATCGTCGTGGGGGGCAGCGGCCTCACCGAAACCCGGACCGCCGGCTGCCGCCGCACACCGCCGAGCCCTGCGCTCTGCAGCCGATGCGGCCAGTGGCTGGTTCCCGCTCCGCGGCAACTCGAAGCGGGACAGCTCTATGTGTACCTGGCTGCCCCGTTTCCCGAAGCCAACCACGGGTATGAGCCGAAAGTAATCGACTCAGATCCCCCTAATGGTACCAAGCCGACTTTAGGCGGGGAGGGAGGTGGAGCCGTGACATTACCTGCGTGACTCGGCAATCGTGCGGGACGTCGGGTCTCATTTTCCAGAGACGGGCGATATAT
>NZ_CAAAFT010000038.1:21765-25933 GCF_900634765.1 Candidatus Protofrankia californiensis
GATGCCAGATGCCCGGTCACTGGCCGTGTCGTGCGGCAACGGACATGACCCCGAAAAAGATCGACATCAGTTCAGATACAGAGGTACTGGATTGCTTAAGGAAAGCTGAGGGCGGATGACTACCGCAACAGAGGCTTGGACCGACGAGCAACTACAGCGTGATGTGCTCGAAGAGCTGAGATGGGACGCCCCGCTCCAGCTCGTGTTCACCGAGGATGACGTCGTCGTCGGCGGCACCGACCGCCTCGTGGACGCCTGGTTGCCTGGGGAACCTCCGACGATCGACCGTTGAAAGCGAGGGAATCATGGCCCCCGAGCCGAATGCGGTGGAGCAAGAGCGTGAACTTCTGGTCATCTGCATCTTGGATGTGTCATGGCGGGGCGCTCGTCAGTGCCTGGCCGGAGAATATCAGCCCAACTCCGTGGCGAGCCTGGATCGGGGTGCCGTTCAACGTCGCAAAGGGCGTTTTCAGCATCATAATCTGCGCTCCTGCGCCTTACCCGTACGTCCGGAGGTCGCGGCCAGAAACGGGAGGTCCCCATGGCAACTATTAGTGCCGATCCGCATCTCGCGCTGGTACAGCCCGTTCAGCCCCGAACCCCGCAGGGCTGCGAGGAGTGTCTACGTATCGGTTCGCCCTGGGTGCACCTTCGGCTGTGTTTGATCTGCGGGCATGTCGGGTGTTGTGATTCCTCGCCGCTTCGCCACGCCCGTGGCCACGCGCACCTCGTGGGGCATCCGATCGTCGCGTCGTTCGAACCAGGCGAGAACTGGCGCTGGTGTTATGTCGACGAATCCTACGTCTAAATGGCGCTCGGACCGGGCATGGACAACCGGACCCCGAGTAGGGAGGCCGCCGTGACCACGGCAGGCACATCCCAGCCGGCGGAGACCCCGGATCTGTATGGGGCGTATCCGCGGCTGTCTGACGATCAGCTGGAGGCGCTGGCCGCCCACGGCCGACGTCGGCGTGTCCAAGCCGGTGAGGTGCTGGTCCGGGAGGGCGAACGGGCCGAGGAGTTCCTGGTCATCCTGCGCGGCAAGATTCTGGTGATCACTAGCTACGGCACCGACGACGCTCGGGTCATACGGGTGCATGGGCCACGCCGTTTCCTCGGTGAATTCCTCGGTGAACTCGGCCTGCTGGAGGGCCAGGTCTCCTTCTTCACCGTAGTGGCCGGCCAGCCAAGCGAGATCCTCGCCGTGCCGTTGGACGTACTGCGGGACGTGCTGCAGCGGGACATCGCGCTTGGCGATCTGATCGTGCGCGCCTACTTCCTGCGCCGATCGATGCTCATCGGGCTGGAGGCAGGTTTCCGGATCATCGGCTCTCGTTACTGCCCGGACAGCCGGCGGCTGCGGGAGTTCGCCGCCCGCAACCGGCTCCCGCGCCGGTTCATCGACCTGGAGCAGGACGGCGAGGCGGAGAAGGTCCTACATAACGCCGGGCTGGCGAACCGCGGCCTCCGCCCCGGCAGGTCCCACCGGATGATCGCCACGACGGCAGACGCCGCAGCCCGGCTCCTGCCGCCCTGTAGGTCGCAGATCGCTCCCCGGAAGCTGCCGGATGCAACAGCCGGTCCGGTCTCCCACGCCTGTTCAGCTACTTGCTTTCGCCGCCGCTGGTGACCTCGATGTGCTTGGGCTGGGTCTCTCGGGTCTTGGCGAGCCGGATGGCCAGCACCCCGTCGTCCAGCATCGCGTTGACCGAGTCGGGGTCCACCTCGCCGGGCAGCACGATGTGGTGTTCGAACCGGCCCATCCTCCGGGTCTGGCGGCGCAGTACGCCTGTCCGTTCCCTTTCCTTGATTTCCCCGGTGACCTGCAGCTCGTTCCCGCGCAGGTCGATGGAGACCTCCTCACGGCGCACGCCCGGCAGTTCGATCTCGACGATGAAGGCGTCGTCGGTCTCCTCGATGTCGATCGGAGCCACCGCGGCGGCCAACGGTCCGACGGGTCGTCCTTCCACACGGCCGACGACATCACCGAGCAGGCTGCCCATCCGGGTCCAGGCGTCCTCGATCTCCTGGAACGGGTCCCACCTGACCATCGTGGCGGGACGTTCAACACTTCGTACGGGGAGTGCCATGGGTTCCCCTCCACCTATCAGCTCACTCGACGACACAACTCGCCGTTATCGGCCAGGTACGCCGAGGTCTCTACCCGGTCGGCGGCGGATAAACCGATGCCGTCAGGAATCCAGACCCATCGACGCATCGTCACAGCCGTAACGCCTAGCTACTTCGACCTGAGAAAGTGGCTGGTCGGTTGATGGGTGTGATAGTGATCCCAGGTCGTGCAGTTGATGATTAACGTGTTCCGGCCGATCAGCCGGCGAGCGCTCGGTCTTGACGAGGCTGTGGGCCAGGACCCCGTGGCCACCCAGATCCTGGCTCCTTCGGTGGAAGCGAGACCCACGCCCGTGGGTCCCGCTGGGCCGGATTGCCGTCGGTGACGTAGCGTCATGTTTGTCCCACGTCTGGCATGGCCATCGGGAGGCATGGGTGTCGCAGGCGGATCTGGCCCCGCCGGCGGAAACGGCGGAGCGGGTGGCCCCCCAGCGGCTGTGGCTGATCCTTGTCGGGCTGTTGCTCGGCATGTTCCTGGCCGCGCTTGACCAGACCATCGTCTCGACCGCGCTACCGACGATCGTGGGCGACCTCGGTGGCCTATCGCACCTGTCGTGGGTGGTCACGGCCTATCTGCTTGCCTCGACCGCGTCGACGCCGCTGTGGGGCAAGCTCGGCGATCTCTACGGACGCAAGCGGTTGTTCCAGGGCGCGATCGTCATTTTTCTCGCCGGCTCCGCGCTCGCGGGCCTTAGCAGGTCCATAGCCGAGTTGATCGCTTTCCGTGCCCTTCAGGGCCTCGGCGGCGGCGGCCTTATCGTGACGGCTCAGGCAAGCGTCGGCGACGTCGTCGCTCCCCGCGATCGGGGCCGCTACCAGGGGTTGTTCGGCGCTGTCTTCGGCGTCACGAGCGTGATCGGGCCGCTGCTCGGCGGCTTCCTCGTGGACAGTCTGAGCTGGCGATGGGTCTTTTACGTCAACCTGCCGGTCGGCGCCCTGGCGCTCGCTGTGACCTCCGTCGCGCTCCCGGCCGGCGGCGAGCGGGTCCATCGTGTCGTCGATTACCTCGGCACCATGCTGCTTGCCGCTACGGCGACCGCCCTTGTCCTGCTGACCAGTCTTGGCGGTACCACCTACCCGTGGGGCTCGCCGGAGATCATCAGCCTGGGTGTTGCGGCGGTGGTGCTCGCCGTCGGGTTCGTCGAGGTCGAGCGCCGTGCCTCCGAACCGGTCCTACCGCTCCGACTTTTCCGCAACCGCGTGTTCGGTGTCACCGGCGCGGTTGGGTTCGTCGTCGGGTTCGCGATGTTCGGAGCGATCACCTATCTCCCGCAGTTCCTCCAAATCGTGAAGGGCATCGACCCGACCGGCTCCGGACTGCGGCTCCTGCCGCTGATGGCAGGCCTGCTGCTGACCTCGATCGGCAGCGGTCAGCTCATCAGCCGCACCGGCCGGTACAAGGTCTTCCCTGTCGTGGGGACCGCGCTCACCACCGTCGGCCTGTTCCTGCTCTCCATGCTGGGCGTGGGCTCGACCGGACTGGAGATGTCGGCTGCGATGTTCGTGTTCGGCCTCGGCCTGGGCGCCACCATGCAGGTGTTGGTGATGGCGGTGCAAAACGCGGTCGAATACCGCGATCTCGGCACCGCCACCTCCGGGGCGACGTTCTTCCGGTCGATAGGCGGAAGTTTCGGAGTCGCCGTGTTCGGCACGATTTTCGCCAACACGCTCGTCGGTAACCTGCGGCACTACCTCGCCGGGGTGGGGCTGCCGGCGGGTTTCTCCGGACAGGCCGGCGCCAGCCCGGGCGCCCTCGCGAAGCTTCCACCTGCCGTACACGAGGGTTTCATCAGGGCGTATGCCGCGTCCCTGCACACCGTCTTCCGGGTTACGATCCCGATCGCCTTCGCGGCGTTCATACTGTCCTGGTTGATTCCGGAGGTCCGGCTGCGCCGGACGACCGGCGCAATCGACCCGGGCCACACCTTCGGGATGCCCCAGCAGCGAACCTCCCTGCAGGAAGTCGAGCGCGCGCTCTGCGTGCTGGCCCGCCGCGAGAACCGGGCCGGCCTGTACGAACGGCTCGCGGCGCGGGCCC
>NZ_CAAAFT010000038.1:26199-35304 GCF_900634765.1 Candidatus Protofrankia californiensis
GTGCTGGCCCGCCGCGAGAACCGGGCCGGCCTGTACGAACGGCTCGCGGCGCGGGCCCACCTCGACGTCGACCCACCCACCTGCTGGCTGCTCTACCGGCTCGAGGCGCACCCGTCCGGGACTGTCGGTGCGCTGGCCCGGCGGCTCGGCCTGCCCGAGAAGTGCCTCCGGTCCCACGTCGATGCGCTCGCCCGCTGCGGCCAGATCGGCCTCCACCCATCCGACGGCGCCGCTGACGGGGCGCTCTACACCGTCACGCCCGCGGGGCGGGACACGATCGACCGGCTCGCAGCCGCTCGCCAGCAGGGGCTGCTGGAGCTGCTCGACGAATGGTCACCCGAGCAGCACCCCGAGCTCGTTGAGAAGATCCGCCGGCTCGCCCGGGAGTTGCTCGCCGATGACAACAGGCTGCTACAAGCCGCCAAGCCAGCCGGTGCGTTCCGGTAGTCGCACGGCACTGTTGCGTTTCGCCGATTACCGATGATCTTGACTGTAGGTCTTCCCGTCGATGGAGCCCATGTGCCCGAATCACGGAAGCTTCAGACACCCCGGAACGCCTCTGGATGGCGACTCCACCGGAAGGTTTACAGCCAAGATCGGCCGGTCTTGATGGATGCAACAGTGCCGCTGTCAACTAAGGGAACACCGAGCACCTGATCACAGACTCCTAACCAATACCGGACCCCAGCATCGCCAGGGACGGCGGTGCTGTCCTCACCGCAGAGTCCTGAGCATCTCGGTGCGGAAGGGCACAAGTTCGTCCGTGCGTCCGCTCAAGATCTTCGCGGTCCACTCGGGGTCGGCCAGCAGCGCGCGGCCGACCGCGACGAGGTCGAACTCGTCCTGTTCGATCCGCTCCAGCAAGGCGTCGATGTCGTCGACGCCGGACCGGCCGTTCGGAACGAAGGCCTGCCCGAACTCGTTGTCCAGGCCGACGGAGCCGACCGTCACCGTGGCCTTGCCGGTGAGTTTTTTGACCCAGCCGGCCAGGTTGAGCTGCGAGTCCTCGAATTCCGGCAGCCAGTACCGGCGCGTCGACGCGTGGAAGACGTCTACCCCCGCATCGACCAGCGGGACGAGCAGGCGATCGAGGTCCTCGGGGCTCTCAGCGATCCTGGCGTCGTAGCTTCCGGACTTCCACTGGGACAGGCGGAAGAAGACGGGGAAGCCCGGCGAGACCACCCGACGACAGGCCGCCACGATCTCAGCGGCAAATCTGGTCCGGGAGACGATGTCTCCGCCGTACGCGTCGTCCCGCTGGTTGGTGCTGTCCCAGAGGAACTGGTCAATGAGGTACCCGTGGGCGCCGTGCAGCTCGATGCCGTCGAAGCCGAGGCGTTCGGCGTCCGCCGCCGCCTCGGCAAAGGCCAGTACCACATCGTCGAGATCCGCCTGGGTCATCGCGCGGCCCGTCGGGGTCCCGTCCAGAGCCAGCCCGGACGGGCTGACCGGCGGAGCATCCGGGACGGGCGGGGCTCCCGCGACGCGTGTCGCGCCGACATGCCACAGCTGCGGAATGATCCGGCCGCCGGCCTGGTGAACGGCTTCCGCCACGTGAGCCCAGCCGGCCAGCTGGACATCGCCGTGGAACCGGGGAACTCGCTCGCTGCTGCCGGCCGAAGCGTGGTTGACGTATGTGCCCTCGGTGATGATCAGCCCTACCCCACCTACCGCCCGGCGGGCGTAATAGGCCGCGACATCGTCGCCGGGCACGCCGTCGGGAGAGAACTGGCGTGTCATGGGAGCCATGACGATCCGGTTCGCCACAGCCAGGTTACCGACTGTGAATGGCCGCCCCAGGGCCTGCGCCGCGCGGGCCGCATCCTGCGTCGATGTCACGTGAAGTCTCCTCTTCGCTACCCCGAAACATTAATTTCCCACACTGTGCTGTCCGCGGGTCGGGGCTCCTGGGTGACGTCGTATCTCCGGCGTGTCAGGGTTCACGCTGGAGACGACCCGCCGGTGGGGTGGTCGTCCGGAAGACGGGCACCGACCGCGCTGACTCGGTGCAGCCCGCCGTCTACCGGCTGGCCTGGGTGCAGATACGTAGGCACTGCCTTCACTGAGCGCACCCTGGCGATCTGATCACCGGTCCGGTAGGGCCTGCCATGTCTTGACCCCGCTCAACGCAACAGACCCGGTCAGACCCGGTTTGACGCCCGCCGCTACTCGGGGTTCCCCGTCGGTTCGGGTCTGCCGCCCTCGTCGGAGGGCAGGTTCCCGAGCCGGCTGACGATCCGGCGCAGCTGTTCGGTGTAGAGCTCGGCGAACTCGAGTGCGGCCGGGTCCAGACCGGTGAGTTCGCGTATCTGTCGTGGCATGGTCACCGGGGTGGCGACCGTTGCCATGACGACGACCAGGGCCACGGCCGGATCCAGCTCGTGGGCGATCTCGCCCCGCTCCCGGCGCCGCAGCGGTCGCCGCCGTGGTGATCCTCGGCGCGGTGGTGCTGTTCACCGCAGCCTCCGCGCTGTGCGGCGCCGCCCAATCGCCGGATCAGTTGATCGCCTTCCGCGCGATCCAGGGTGTCGGTGGAGGAATGGTGCTTCCGGAAGGAACGAAGGTCCCAAAGGAAATGAGGGAAGAACATCCATGCTGCTGACCGACATCGAGCTGACCTACGTCACCAGCCAGTTCCTGGGGCGCCTGGCCACCGTTGACAGCTCGGGAGCACCGCAGAACAACCCAGTCTCGTACCGCTTCAACACCGAGTTGGGTACCGCCGACATCGGCGGGCGCAACCTCGCCGAAAGCCGCAAGTTCAAGAACATCCTCGCCAACCCACAGGTGGCATTTGTCATCGACGACCTGGTTACGCCTCGCCCGTAGACTGTACGGGGTATCGAAATTCGCGGCCGGGCCGAGGCGATCCACGGACACAATCCGTCGAACCCGCACTTCAGCAGTGAGCTCATCCGTATCCATCCCCGTCGCATCCTTACCTGGGGCCTGGACCTTACCTGGGGCCTGGAGCACGAGAACTCCGGTATGCAGCGACGCACCGTCAGCGCGGAAGCGGTCTCCTGACGGCCCATCGGGCCACATCAGGGGCCTGAAACTTCCGCGATTCGGGCACATGAGCCCCGTCGACGGGAAGATCTGCAGTCAGGATCGCCGGTAATCGGCGAACACAACAGTGCCCGACGCCGTCTTCACCGCCAACACGATCGAGATATTGCGGACGCTTGCGCAGGCGCCGGCCGACGTGATCGACTCGGCGGGCTCATCCACGAACACCGGCAGGCAACATGGCACGAACCGAGTTTCCGCCACCAACACGGCGAGATCAGCTACGACGGCTCATGCGGCCTGTTCGGCCAGTGTGACCCGTTCGCGGCGCCATCGGGCGCCTTCCCTTCCCCACAACGTGCGCATCCGCGGTCGAGTCCGCCGGGACGACGAACACGGGAGAGGTCTGGCTATCGTGGAGCTCGTCACCGTCGGGCTCCACGACAGCCCCCGGGGGGTACACCGGCTCCTGGAACAGCGGTAGGCCGGTCACCCTCACATGACGCAACGTGCTTGACTTCCCGGCGGTCTGTGGTGATGAAAAAAGCGAACGTGATGCCATAAGCCTACTCCCTCATCCGAAATTCATACCCGGTCGACACCGGCAACCGATGTCACAGTTGATCCCGCCGGCAGACCTCATGCGCTACTACTCGGCGTCTGTGTACACGATCAAGCGGTTATCTCTGCAAGGGCTGCACCAAGAACCGCCTACCATGAGGACAGAAAAACTGATCCTCTGTCCACGCACTCCAGCGCGGGCTCCCGACCCCGTCACCTTCAATGACGACGCTGCGTGACCATCGAGTACTCTTTGAATCCTACCAGACTCGGAACCGGGGACGTACCCGCTTTCCGAACCCGCCGCGACAACACCCCCGAACCGGGTCTGTTGCATCCGAGGGGTCATAAATCAGGCATGGTGGGTGCCGTCGACGCTTCGTCCGTCCGCCGGTCCCCGCCTCGAAGTTCACCGGGTTCCGGTTCCCACCCGAGGGGAAGCGTGCTGGCGGTGCGCTGGCATCTGCGTTACGCACTGTCATATCGGGATGTCGAAGAGCTGCTCGCGGAACGCGGCCTGGTCGTCGACCACCTCACGATCCAGCGGTGGGTGCAGCGGATCACCCCGCTGCTGATTGACACGGCCCGGCCCTGCCGGCCCTCTCTCGCGGACCGCTGCTTCGTGGACGAGGTGTATGCGCCAGCGGGATCAACTGGGTGACGTCGCGCCGGTTGCCACCGGTAACGATCGCCGCTAGCGGCACCCCGGTAGCATCCGTGATCACATGGTGCTGCCGGGACGGCCGCGGTTGACCGGGCTCGAACCTGTCTGTCCGCTTTGAGCGCATGCACGTGCGAAGAGCGGACCAGCGTCCGGTGCAGGTCGAGGAGCCCGGCGGTATGGCACTCGGTCGGCGACGCCTCGTGCAGACGCTGCCAGATTCCGGCTTCCCGCCAGTCCCGCAGCCGGCGCCAGCAGGTCACCCCCGACATTCCGAACAGTGAGGTCGGCAACTCCCAGCACGGCACATCATTCCGCAGCACCCGCAGGATCCCTTCCGGCGCCGCTCGGTTGTCCACCGGCAACCGACCCGAATGGCGGAATCGCTGGGCTCACACCGGGAGCGGCGACGCCAGACGCTTCCACAGCTTCTCGCTCAACACCTCATCACGTATGACGGCGAGATCTACCAGCCTGTCCTGCATACTCTAAATATAATTGGTTACAGCACACCGTAGTTGGGCAGTCTTTGTGAAACAAGTTCTAAAAGACCCCTGGAACACGTGTCGGAACATTTCCGCCGGTATCCAAGAATGCCTGAAAATACGGGTCGTAGCAGTCATGGCTGCTGGAGCAGCAGCTATGGCCGTCAGGAAGTTCCGCAACGTCCGCACCCGCAATGAGCTCACAATACCCATCGTTTCCCAGGCGTTGGACCGCACCCAGCCGCTGCTGCCGATCGAGTTCAACTCCCGCGAAAAACGCACCCACGACTACGTCCGGCACGGCACCACGACCCTGCTCGCCGCGTTGAACCTGGCGACCGCTTGTGCATGCGTTCACCGCCCACTACGCTGACGCCAGCGTCCCCATGGATATTCCGGATGACGAATGATTGCCTAGCCGCGCACAAAATGTCCGACACCGGAAAGTACCCGCAATCGCCAGAGTGGGAGCACAGGAAATGGACGTCTCGATTGGGTTGCCCTCCACCATTCCCGGTGCCGAAGGCAGCCAGATCCTCGAGTGGGCCAAACGGGCGGACCGTGCCGCATTCTTGTCACTCGGTGTCATCGATCGTCTTGTCTACCCCAATGACGAGCCTCTGATCACGCTTGCGGCCGCGGCGGCGGCGACTGAGCGGATCAAACTCCTGACCGCCATCGCGATCCTTCCATACCGGGTCAACGCAGCGTTGTTCGCCAAGCAGGCCGCGAGTATCCAGCATCTTTCCGGCAACCGGTTGGTGTTGGGTCTCGGCCTGGGCGGCCGGGAGGACGACTACGAGGCCGGCGGTGTTCCTTTTGCCGGCCGGGGGCGACGATTCGAAAAGATGTTGGTGGACACGCTTGAAGTCTGGTCCGGCGAGCCGCGCGGCGACACAGGGGCGATCGGGCCCACCCCACCGGTACGTCCCGGGTTGCTGATCGGAGGCCAGTCACCGAGGTCCTTCCAGCGGGCCGCCGAGCATGCGGACGGATGGATCGCCGGTGGCGCGCCGCCGGAGGCGTTCGGGCCTGCCGCGGCGCAGGTGAAGGCTGCGTGGGAAGCCCACGGCCGCCAGGACCGGCCACGGCTGGCGGCACTCGGCTACTTCTCCCTGGGATCGGAAGCACACGCGCATGCTGAGAGCTACCTCCGACACTATTATGCGTTCGCCGGGGCGTACGCCGAACAGGTGGTGGCGGGCGCGCTCACCGACGACAAGGCGGTCCGCGATGCTGTCGCCGCCTTCGCCGAGGCGGGGTGCGACGAGTTGGTGCTGTTTCCGTGTAACCCGGAACCGGGCCAGGTTGACCTTCTGGCCGACGCGATCGGGTAAGCCCAACGGAAGGAAGGGAATTCGGGTCTGTCGCGTTCAGCGGAGGCAAGACATGCCAGGCTCCGCCGAAGCGGTGATCAGAGCGCCAAAAGATCTGGAGTTGCTGGTGTTGCGGCACGAGGTCGTGGGGCATTGTTGTTATCCTTCAGGATCAGTCGATCTTGGTTGTCAATCCTCCGGTAAAGGCATCCTCCAAATCGTTCCGGTGCGTCTGAAGCCTCCGTGCGGCGGTCGCGTGAGCTCCGTCGACGGAAAGATCTGCGGTTAAGATCACCGATAATCGGCGAATGCAACAGTGCCACCATCGGTCCCCGGGAAAGTGCCGGCGGGGCCGGGCCGCGCCGATCAGCAGCGAGGTGAAGCACTGCACCCACCGGTAGACGGTCATTTGGTCGATGACCAGACTGTATTCCGCAAACAGTTCCTCGACGTCCCGGTAGGACGACGTCCCGGTAGGACAAGGCGTAGTGCAGATACCAGCACACCGCAAGCACAATCACCTCCGGTGGGAACCGGAACCCGGCGAACTCCACGGCGGGAACCGGTGGACGGACGGGACGTCGACGTATCCCCCGATCACGTCTGGCCGGATGCCGAGACGGTGGAGCTCGTCAACGCAACAGTCCCCTCGAAGGTCCGCCCGCCGTATTGTTCCAGGTCGAGCTACCCCTTCAACGTCTGACCGACGCCGGGCGGTCGACCAGGTCATCGGCGTTCTCGACCCTCCGACCACCGCGACCTGGCCGCAGCCCGCAGGCTCCTCACCCGAGCGCTGGCCCGCGGATCTTCCAGGCGGTGATCCCGGCCTTGTCCACCGGATCGATGATCACCGTGAGTACGAACCCGGCGCTCGGCGGGTAGCCGACGAGCCGGATCGTTCCGGTCTGACTCCTGGGATCGGGGTTGCGGACGACCCGGCGAGGATCCGCAGCCGCCTCCACCGTCCCCTCCGGCTCGATGCCAGCCGCCCAGCGGTAGCGGTCGCAATGGTGGCGGATGTACTCCGCGTCCTCCCTCGTCCCACCACAACCCGCTCACCACGGACCACGGTGTCACACAGCTACTCACGAACGTCCGGACAGCGAAACGTGAGCGTCCGCGACGGGGGTTCAAGCAGGCCCGGACAAGGCCGGACGGCTGGACGCTGCGCACCCTGCCCCGCCGGCTGGAGAGCGACGGCGACCCCTGACAGGGCATCTCCGCCCACGCCCGCACGTTCGTCGCAGCCCGTTGCAGGTCGGACGGGATCGTCACGGACTCCGGATCCCCTTTCTCCGCAGCCGCGGCGATGTGACAGGTAGGACACGTCGAACGGCGTGGAGGGATTTCCGCGCGTGGTTTTGAGGCGCGCGGATCGGGAACCGGGTTGGGTGGCGTAACACTCGGCGGGTGGTACCCGTTGGGCCGATATCGGGTGGTGTGGCCGACTGCGTCCGGCTGGCTCAGCCAGGACGGTCCTCCCAGCCCGGGTGGTTCGGACGGCCCGTTTGGGCGCGTTTGGCTTCTGGCTGTTCCGCTCGCTCCTGATGGGAGCAGGTCATGGCGAAGGCAGTAGGTATCGATCTGGGTACGACCAACTCGGTGATCGCAGCCTGGGAGGGCGGTGAACCCAGGGTCATCCCGAACACGGAGGGTTCGCGGACCACGCCGTCGGTGGTCGCGTTCACCGAGAGTGGTGAACGGCTCGTCGGTCAGCTGGCGAGGCGGCAGGCGATCCTCAATCCGAAGGCCACGATCTACTCGGCCAAACGGTTCATCGGTCGGCACTACGACGAGATCAGCGAAGAAGCCAAGGCGGTCACCTTCGACGTGGTGTCCGGTCCCGGTGGCGCCGTCCGGTTCACGGTGCGGGACAAGCTGTACTCGCCGGAGGAGATCAGCGCGCTGGTGCTGCGCAAGCTCGCCGACGACGCCGCGAAGAACCTCGGCGAGAAGGTTACCGAGGCAGTCATCACCGTGCCCGCCTACTTCAATGACGCGCAACGCACCGCGACGAGAGACGCGGGTCGGATCGCCGGTCTGGAGGTGCTGCGGATCATCAACGAGCCGACCGCCGCGGCGCTGGCCTACGGGCTGGACAAGCACGGCCACGAGACCGTGCTGGTGTTCGACCTCGGCGGCGGCACCTTCGACGTCAGCATCCTCGACGTCGGCGACGGGGTCGTCGAGGTTCGGGCGACGGCCGGCGACAGCCATCTGGGTGGGGACGACTTCGACCGCCGGCTGGTCGACCATCTCGCCGACGCCTTCCAGCGCGAGCAGGGCATCGACCTGCGCCAGGATGCCCAGGCGTTGCAGCGTCTGTTCGAGGCTGCGGAGAAGGCGAAGGTCGAGCTGAGCTCGGTCACCCAGACCCAGGTGAACCTGCCGTTCATCACCGCCGACGCGTCCGGGCCGCGGCATCTGACCACCGCGGTCATGCGGTCGACGTTCGAGCAGATCACCGCCGACTTGGTCGAGCGGACGATGGGGCCGGTGCGCCAGGCGATGGAGGACGCCAAGGTCACCGCCGACGACCTCGACGAGGTGATCCTGGTCGGTGGCGCGACCCGGATGCCGGCGGTGCAGACGCTGGTGCGCCGGTTGACCGGCGGCAAGGAACCGAACATGAGCGTCAACCCGGACGAGGTCGTGGCGCTGGGGGCTGCGATCCAGGCCGGAGTGCTCAAGGGCGAGGTTTCCGACGTGCTCCTGCTGGATGTCACCCCGCTCTCGCTCGGTGTCGAGACCCGCGGCGGCCTCATGACGAAGATCGTCGAACGGAACACCACGATCCCGGTGCGGCGGTCGGAGGTGTTCTCGACCGCGGAGGACAACCAGCCGGCTGTGGACATCGTGGTGTTGCAGGGTGAGCGGGAACGGGCCGCGGACAACCGGGTGCTCGGCCGTTTCCGCCTGGAGAGCATCCGGCCGGCCCCGCGGGGCGAGCCGCAGATCGAGGTGACGTTCGACATCGACGCCAACGGCATCCTCAACGTCACCGCTCGCGACAAGGACACCGGCGCGCAGCAGTCCATCACGATCAGTGAGACCTCGAACCTGCCGAAGGACG
>NZ_CAAAFT010000039.1:0-885 GCF_900634765.1 Candidatus Protofrankia californiensis
GCCGGTGCTCGACCACCTCGAACTCGCGCTGGCCCACGCCGACGCCGACCCCCGCTCGATCGTGGCGGGCGTCCGGGCCGTGCGGGACCAGGCCGTCGACGTACTCGACCGGCTCGGCTACCCGCGCCACGACGAGGTCGGGGTGCCGTTCGACCCGGCCCGCCACGACGTGCTGAACGTGGTCGAGGAGCCCGGCATGCCGCCGGGCACGGTGGTGGCCGTGGTCCGGCCTGGCTACGGCGACGGCGGCCGGCAGTTGCGCCCCGTCGGTGTCGCCGTCAGCCGGCCACCCGCCGACGACGCCGAAGGTAGGCAGGGGTCCCCGGGCACGCGCGGGTCCGCGAGGGAGCGGGAGCCGGGTCGGGGCGGGCGCGACGCCAGCGGGTCCGTGGAGTGACCAGCGGTGGCCCGGGACTACTACGAGGTCCTCGGTGTCGGGCGCGACGCGAGCGCCGAGGAGGTGCAGCAGGCCTACCGCAGGCTCGCCCGCCGCTACCACCCGGACGTGAACTCCGATCCGGCGGCGGAGGAGCGGTTCAAGGAGGTCGGTGAGGCATATCACGTGCTGTCCGACCCGAAGACGAGGGCGCGCTACGACCGGTTCGGCGACGACTTCCGACGGATCCCCGAGGACTACGAGGAGCGGGTGGCCGCCGGCGGGGGCTGGGCACGCGGCGGCCGGGGGCCGTCCCGGGATGCCCGGGTCGAACCCGGCTTCGGCACGGACTTCGGCACAAACTTCGGCGCGGGCTTTGGCGCGCGGTTCGGCGGAGCCGGATTCGAGGATCTGTTCGGCGACATCTTCGGGGCCCGCGGCGCGGCCGGGCCGATCCCCGGCGCCGACCAGGAAGCCGAGCTCGAGTTGACGGTCGAGGATGCCTATCG
>NZ_CAAAFT010000039.1:910-2009 GCF_900634765.1 Candidatus Protofrankia californiensis
AGCTCGAGTTGACGGTCGAGGATGCCTATCGGGGTGGCCGGCGCCGGGTGACCATGACCGGCCCGGACGGACCCCGCAGCTACCAGGTCGCCATCCCACCCGGGGTGGTTGACGGGCAGCGCATCCGGCTGGCCGGGCAGGGCGGCAGCGGCAGCGCCGGCGGCCAGCCCGGCAACCTGTACCTGCGGGTCCGGATCGCTCCGCACCCCCGTTACAGGCTGGACGGCCGGGACATCCACGTGACGTTGCCGGTTACCCCGTGGGAGGCGGCGCTCGGCGCAACGGTCCCGATCACCACCCCCGGCGGCGAGGCCAAGGTCCACGTCCCGGCGGGTTCGTCGAGTGGTCGCCGGCTGCGCCTGCGCGGCGAGGGCCTGCCTAATCCCTCCGGACGGCCGGGCGATCTCTACGCCGAGGTCAGCGTATCGGTGCCGCCGAAGCTGACCGACCGGGAGCGGGCGCTGTTCGGAGAACTGGCGGCCGTGTCGACCTTCGATCCGAGGAGGGGATCCCGAGGATGAACATCCGATCCCCGTCGGAGCGGCGGGCAGCGCCCCCGCACGCCGCCGGGCTTCGCTATCCGCTGGCGCCGACCCGCAGGTTGACCTTGGAGACGGTCGCGAGCCGCAGCGGGCTGCACCCCGACCTGCTCCGCCGGTTCGTGGCGCTCAGCCTGCTGGACGCCTCCCGCGACGCCACCGGGACGCTGTGGTTCGCCCCGGACGCCCCGGCGACGATCGCCAGGATCCAACGGCTGCGGGCCGGCCTCTGCCTGAACTACGCCGCCATCGGCCTCGTCCTCGACCTGCTCGACCGCATCGATGCGCTGGAAGCCGCGCTGCGCAGCAGCACACCCGCTCGGCCGCGGACAGCCGCGAGGAGCACACCACCATGGACATGAACCGGCTGACCCAGAAGTCCCAGGAGGCGCTGGCCGCCGCCCAGGCCAAGGCGACCGCGCTCGGGCACACCGAGGTCGATGGCGAGCACCTGCTGATCGCTCTGCTGGAGGCTCCCGACGGGCTGGTCCCGCGCCTGATCGGGCAGGTCGGCGCCGACACCGCCGCGCTGCACGCCGCGGTCGAGGCCGACCTGGCTC
>NZ_CAAAFT010000039.1:2181-2856 GCF_900634765.1 Candidatus Protofrankia californiensis
GCAGGTCGGCGCCGACACCGCCGCGCTGCACGCCGCGGTCGAGGCCGACCTGGCTCGGCGGCCGAAGGTCACCGGGCCAGGCGCCCAGCCGGGGCAGGTGTTCGTCACCCAGCGACTGTCCGGGCTGCTGGACGCGGCCGAACGCGAAGCTGGGCGCCTCAAGGACGAGTACGTCTCGGTGGAACACCTCCTCCTCGCCTTGGCCGAGGAGAGCACCAGCACCGCGGCCGGCCGCCGGCTGGCGGAGCACGGAATCACCCGGGAGTCGTTCCTGTCCGCGCTCACCCGGGTGCGCGGTCACCAGCGGGTCACCTCCACGACGCCGGAAGCCGCCTACGAGGCATTGGAGAAGTATGGCCGGGACCTGGTCGACCAGGCCCGGACCGGCACCCTCGACCCGGTGATCGGCCGGGACGCCGAGATCCGCCGGGTCATCCAGATCCTGAGCCGTAAGACGAAGAACAACCCGGTGCTGCTCGGCGACCCCGGCGTCGGCAAGACCGCGATCGTGGAGGGCCTGGCCCAGCGGATCGTCCGCCGGGACGTTCCGGAGGGGTTGCGCGACAAGAGCATCTTCGCGCTCGACCTCGGTTCCCTGGTGGCGGGCGCCAAGTACCGCGGCGAGTTCGAGGAGCGGCTCAAGGCCGTGCTGGCCGAGGTGAAGGCCGCGCAGGG
>NZ_CAAAFT010000039.1:3029-13915 GCF_900634765.1 Candidatus Protofrankia californiensis
GTCATGGTGGACGAGCCGACCGTGGAGGACACCATCTCTATCCTGCGCGGCCTGCGGGAACGGTTCGAGATCTACCACGGGGTGAAGATCCAGGATGGCGCGCTCGTCGCCGCGGCGACGATGAGCAACCGCTATATCACCGACCGGTTCCTGCCGGACAAGGCGATCGACCTGGTCGACGAGGCGTGCGCCCGGTTGCGTACCGAGATCGATTCGATGCCCGCCGAGCTGGACGAGATCACCCGGCGGGTGACCCGGCTGGAGATCGAGGAAGCCGCCCTGGCGAAGGAGACCGACCCGGCCAGCAGGGCCCGTCTGGAGGAGCTGCGCCGGGAGCTCGTCGACCTGCGGGCCGATGCCGACGCGAAGCGCGCCCAGTGGGACGCGGAACGCCAGGCGATCCGGCGGGTCCAGGAGCTGCGCGAGGAGCTGGAGCGGGTGCGCCGGGAGGCCGAGGAGGCCGAGCGCTCCTACGACCTGAACCGGGCCGCCGAGCTGCGCTACGGCCGGCTGCGCGAGCTGGAACGGCGACTCACGGCGGAGGAGGAACAGCTCGCCGCCAAGCAGGGCGAGCACCGGCTGCTGCGTGAGGTCGTCACCGAGGAGGAGATCGCCGAGATCGTCGCGGTCTGGACCGGCATCCCGGTCGCCCGGCTACGCGAGACCGAACGGGACAAGCTGCTGCGCCTGGACGAGATCCTGCGGGAGCGGGTGGTGGGTCAGGACGCGGCCGTCGCCCTGGTCGCCGACGCGATCATCCGGGCTCGCTCCGGGATCCGTGACCTCCGCCGCCCCATCGGTTCCTTCGTCTTCCTCGGGCCGACCGGCGTCGGCAAGACCGAGCTGGCCAGGACGCTGGCCGCGGCCCTGTTCGACACCGAGGAGAGCATGATCCGTCTAGACATGAGCGAGTACCAGGAACGGCACACGGTCAGCCGGCTCGTCGGCGCTCCCCCCGGCTACGTCGGCTACGAGGAAGGCGGGCAGCTCACCGAGGCGGTCCGGCGCAAGCCGTACTCGGTGGTGCTCTTCGACGAGATCGAGAAGGCGCACGCCGACGTGTTCAACGTCTTGCTGCAGGTGTTGGACGACGGGCGCGTCACCGACGCCCAAGGGCACCGGGTCGACTTCCGCAACACCGTCATCATCATGACCTCCAACATCGGCTCCGAGTACCTCCTCGACGGCCTGGAAGCCGAGGGCCGGATCAGGCCCGAGGTGGAGGCGCGGGTGATGGCGGAGCTGCGCGGGCACTTCCGCCCGGAATTCCTCAACCGGATCGACGACATCATTCTGTTCCGGCCGTTGTCCCTGCCGCAGCTCGAGAAGGTCGTCGACCTGCAGGTCGACGATCTGCGCCGGCGACTGGCGGAGCGGCGGATCACCCTGGAGCTGACCGGCGCCGGCCGCCGCCACATTGCACAAGCCGGCTTCGACCCGGTCTACGGGGCCCGGCCGCTGCGCCGCTACATCTCCCACGAGGTCGAGACCCGCATCGGGCGGGCGCTGCTGCGCGGCGAGGTCTCCGAGGGCGGTGTGGTGCGGGTCGACGCGCACGACGGCGAGCTGGCCGTCAGCTACCAGGCGGCCGATGCGCAGCACGGGCTTGCCGCCTGACCACCCCGACCTCGGCGGATGCGTGGTCCGCGGCGAGGCGTGGGCGGCTCGGTACCCGGGCAGGGGCGCCTGGCCGGGCAGCACACCGTCGCCGAGGCTGTCGCCGCCGCACCTCGCACACCCGTCGACAAACCACCTGTCCCCAGGGGCGTGCCGGCAGGGGCGGGCTGCATCGATCAGCAGCGAGGTGAACCGCCGCACCCACCGGTGGACCGTGACGTGATCGACCATGAGACCTCGTTCGGCGTGGCGCGGAGGAGCTCCTCGACGTCCCGATACGACAGGGCGTAGCGGAGATGCCAGCGGACCGCCAGTACGCTTCTCCTCGGGCGGGAGGCGGAATCTGGTGAACGGGCAGGGCGTCGGCGCATCTATCCACCATGAATGATCAAGGATCTCTCGGATGCAACAGACCCTCCTGCCACGCTCAGGACCGAGGGTGCGGGGCCAGATCAACCTCGCTCAAGAGGGATCTCACGACACTTCCGGATGTGACGGGCCTCTCACGTTATAACGCCCCACCACGGGAAGGCATCCCTGGACACAGGCGCGCCGCCCGGCGCAAGGCGCTGCCCGGGCTGCCTCTACCAGACTGATCCGAGGAGTCCGGCGTGGTCATTCGCAATGCAGCCGAGATGTCCCTACCGGAGGCTGATTCGACACCCGCCGTGCTGGTCGTGCTGGTCGTGGCCGTCGTGATCGGCTATGCGGTCGCGCTGGTCGTCGACCGGGTAGCCCGCCGGGTCGGGCGCCGTTCGGCAGCCGCCGCCGACCTGGCCCAGCGCGGGCGACACCCGGCCCGCCTCACCCTCGTCCTCGTCGCCCTGCTTGTCGCGCTGAACGCCACGCCCCAACAGACCTGGACCGGGGCCATCGTCCGGCTGCTCGGCCTGGTCTTCATCGGCGGCGTCTCCTGGCTGGTGGCGGTGCTCACGTTCCTCCTCGAGGACCTGGCCCTGGCCCGCTACCGGATGGACGTCGCCGACAACCGGCACGCCCGCCGGGTGCATACGCAGGTGACCCTGCTGCGTCGCATCACGGTGGCCGTCATCACCGTCATCGCCGTGGCCGCGATGCTGATGACGTTCCCAAGCGTGCGCATCGCCGGTGCCAGCATCGTCGCGTCCGCCGGAATCGTCGCCATCGTTGCCGGCCTCGCCGCACAGACCTCGTTGGCGAACGTGTTCGCCGGGCTGCAGCTCGCCTTCACCGATGCCATCCGGGTGGACGACGTGGTCGTCGTGGAGGAGGAATGGGGGCGTATCGAGGAGATCACACTGACCTACGTGGTCGTCCACATCTGGGACGACCGACGCATGATCCTGCCATCGACGTACTTCACCACCACGCCGTTCCAGAACTGGACGCGCCGGGAGGCGGCCGTGCTCGGCGTGGTCGAGCTGGACCTGGACTGGTCGGTGCCGGTAGAGGAGATGCGGGCGGAGATGCACCGGATCCTGGACGCCACCGCCCTCTGGGACGGCCGGGTCTCGGTGCTCCAGGTAACCGACGCGGTCGGCGGATGCGTCCGGGTCCGGGTGCTGGTCAGCGGTAGCGACGGACCGACCGTGTTCGACCTGCGCTGCCACGTCCGGGAGTCGCTCGTGCGATGGCTGCGGCAGCAGCACCCGGCGGCGCTGCCGAGGACAAGGCTCGAACACGAGCGGGGCGGCTCGGCGTGGGACGGCGAGCATGACGGTCATGGGAAGGGGCTGCACGGGCCGGCACAGCGGCGCGAGTCCGACCCGACCACCGCCGGGGCCCCGGCCACCGATCCGGCCACCAGTACGCGGCTGGATCCCCCCACACATCCTGAGGAAGCCCACGCGGATGCCCGCCTGTTCGGGGGCAGCCCGGACGCGGCCGAGCGCTCCCGGGCGTTCAGCGAAACCGACGAGCACGGCCCGCGCCAGCCGCCGTCCTAGCAATCTTTGATTGCCAGGTTCTCCACGCTCATGTCAGGTCCTGCTCACTGTCACGCCGGATAGCTGGAACTACGAGTGCTATCAGGGCAATAGTTGGAATCATCCGGTTATCGACGACGGAACTCGGGTAGTAGACACAAGACCAACCTGTTCGTGGCATCCGACCACCACAGATCGCTGATTCGTTGGGAGAAAACTTCAATGGTCAAACAGCCCGAACCCTCGCGACCGGATTTTGCGGACGTGCTTCCACCCACTGCCGCCGACACTGGGGCAGACGCCGCTTCCATCGGTGGAACGGGTGCCGAAGACGCGAATGCCGTCGACCTCCAACGGAAGGCCGCAGACGCGACAGGCGGGCTCGCGCCGCACGTCGCGGCAGCCGCTGGCCGGACCCGCGACGCCGCTGAGAAGGCGGCTGGTACGGTCCGGGAGAAGGTACGCCAGAACCCGCAGGTCGCCACGGCGACCGAGAAGACGCTGGGCATTCGGGACAAGGCCGTCGGGACCCTTCGCGACCAGGCCGATCATCATCCGCAGGTTGCCGCGGCTGCCGAGAAGACCGTGGCCACCGGCGGCAAGGCCGCTCGTGCGGCGGGCCAGCAAACCCGTCGTCATCCCCGAGCCACTGGCGGGGCGGTTGCTGGCGGGGTCGTCCTGCTCCTCACGCGGCGGGCAGTCCGGCGCCGTCGCGGGTGATGATATTGCGAATGGATATAGCAGCACGTTGCCCACCACATTGATCGTCGTTTTGACGCCGGCCACCGGTGATCCTGCTGCTTGGTTCGGCGCCATGCCGAGTTCCATCTCGGCGTGGCGGCTCAGTTGCATTGGGCGTAGGCTTTCAACCGGCTGTGATCCGATTCAATCGGGTTGTTCGCATACGGGGCGTCGATGTGGTGGACGGCGGGCAGTTGCTCGTCGAACACCCGCGGGCAAGTCGCTGGGGTGTGGGTGCCAGGTACCCGGTTCGGGTCATGCTGCCTGCCGGTATTCGTGAGTGAGGACGGCGTCGAACGCGGCGGTGAACTTCGTATCGCGATCGCGGATGAGAAACCGGAACTGTGCGGCCCGCTCCGGCCTTACCAGCAGGATCGGCCGTGGCGCCCGCGGGAGCAGCCGTGCCAGCCCGGCCAGGATGGCACGGCTGGCCCAGCAGAGCCGGGGTCGGGCGACCTGGCGGCGCAACTCTAGTCAGAAGAACCGCACTGGCAGGACCACCGGCCGCCAGTGGCTGATGCTCAGCGCGTCGGCGTGCGCGCTGAGCGTCGGCTACCTTGTCGTTGCTGACCCGCACGATCCGAATACGGTCATGCCGGTCTGTCCGACAAAGATTGTCACCGGGCTCGATTGCCCGGCGTGTGGAGGCCTTCGTCTGGTTCACGACCTGCTTCACGGCCATGCGCGGGCCGCGGTTCACGACAACCTCTTCATACTGCTCTGTAGCCCGGTGCTGATGTACCTGATCTGGCGGCAGGCGCGCGCGGTCAGCCTGGGCGAGCAGGCGCGCGTCCCCAGACCACTTGCCTACGGCCTGGCCGGCGCCGCGCTCGTCTGGATGGCCGTGCGCAACCTGCCCGGATGGCCCCTGACCCCGACGTCCATCTGACTGGCAGGATCCTGGACGGCTGCTCGGCGGCATCGATGTTTCATGGCTGAACTGATGAAACTGACGAGCTGGGCGAATGCGATGAACGATTTGCTCCCTCTGGTGCAACTCTGTGGATTGATGTAGGCCAAGGCGTCGGCGAGCGCTTCAAGCCCCGCTTGGCTCTATAGCAATCAGCTACGTAGGGTAGTTGAGGGTTCAGCGGCCCGGCGACCGGCTATGAACCGTCGTGCCTGGTGGGTGAGGCGGGTTCGGACTGCTCTTCGCATCCAGCCCCACATCTCGCTACTTTATGTAATGATGATCTTATGTAAGGCTGGCCGCGTATAAGGCTGGAATGAGGTGCTGGTATGCGGCTGCTAGCGTAGTCATATGTTGCCTGTGGTGCTTCAGGGTCTCGGTCGGGTCGGTCTTCACACGCGGGCTGGTACGGCTGTCGGGTGGGTATCAATTGCTGGTGTGCCGGGGTGTCGGGGTGGACGGCGATGAGAGTCGAATATTCGCAGGCGGCCGTGAACCGGAATCTTCCGTCGTCGTCTTGGCGGCGGTCTCTGGACGTGTTGTTGGGTTCCCCGGTCGAGGGCGTTGAGAGCAGCGCGAGCGTGATGCCGTTGGCTGTCGAGCTGACCTTGTCCTCGGGTCCGTCGCCACGTGGCTCGGTAGCGGGTGGGCTGGCGCTGCGTGTCCTCGCTCGGTTGGTGAGGCCGGGGAGGAACGGCTGGGTCGGCGCGTTGCCGTGGTCGAGGCTGAACTCGCCTTACTATCACGGCGAGTACCTTGCCTCGCATGTACGGTTATTGCGGGAGATGTACGCTGTTCACCGGTCGGGTAAGGATTACGCAAGCTACGACTCCTATTCCTCCTATTCTTATCCTGAGGATAAGTCGATCGATCTGTCCACGTTCGGTAGTGTTCTGCTCTGGCGGATGCTCGACGACGCCGAGGCGATCGGTCTCCGCTTGGTGCACGGGAAGAAGCGGCTCGGTGATGTGGATCGGTACGGCTCCGCTGAACTCTTCCTGGACGTCACCCGCGGCACAGGATCCGGCGAAGGATCCGAAGCGCTTGTGATCACCCCGGTGTTACGGGTGGAGGGGGCGGGTGCGGATGCCGCGCCGTTCGCGTTCATCGGGCAGGAAGGTCACGGTGTCGTCTACGTCGACCGTGCGGAGATCCAGGCCTCGGCCAATCATGGTGATTGGCGGCTGCGGTTGGCCAGACTCGTCACGCCGGTGCCGCCGGAGCTGCAACGGATGGCGCAGGAGAACAGGCAGTTGGAGATCCCGGCGGCCGAGGAGGCGCGTTTCCGCGACGAGTTCTATCCGCGGCTGCGGCGACTGGCCCCGGTGATCTCCAGCGACGACTCCTTCGTGCCTCCGACGATCGTGCCGCCCACACTGGTGCTGCACGCCTCCTACGGCGCCGATCATGACCTCGACGTCGACTGGGGGTGGGAGTACACCGTCGGCGATGCGCGGCCGCGGGTGTCGCTGCACGACAGCGCGCCGCATCCCGGATACCGGGACAGGGCGCAGGAGCAGGAGATCCTGGACAGGCTTGATATTCCACTGGAGACGTTCGGGCTGCTGTCGGCCGGTGAGGCCGGCGGGGAAGGAAATTCGGTGTCGCGCGCGCGGCTTAGCGGCATCGACACGATGCGGTTCTCCACGGAACTGCTGCCGTGGGCGGAGAACCAGCCCGGGATCGCTGTCGAGGTCAGCGGGAGCCCTGCCGACTATCGCGAGGAAAGTGACTCGCTGCGTATCGGTGTGTCGGCCCACGATGTGGTGGGTGAGACCGACTGGTTCGATCTCGGGGTGACTATCAGCGTGGCGGGACGCGATGTTCCGTTCACGGAGGTGTTCCTGGCGTTGAGCAGGGAACAGTCGCACATGCTTCTGCCCGATGGCACCTTCTTCTCCTTGTTGAAACCCGAACTGCGCACGTTGCGGACGTTGATAGCGGAGGCGCGGGCGCTGCGGGACGTATCCGACGGGCCCCCGCGGATCAGCCGGTTTCAGGTCGGGCTGTGGGATGATCTGGTTGAGCTCGGTGTCGTCGACCATCAGACGGAGGCGTGGCGGCGGCAGGTGGCGGGGCTGCGGTCGATCGAGTCCGTCGACGCGAAGGAGCTACCGGCGACGCTCGCGGCGCGGCTGCGCCCCTACCAGGCCGAGGGTTTCCGGTGGTTGGCGTTTGTGTGGGAGTTCCAGCTCGGCGGCATTCTCGCCGACGACATGGGGCTCGGTAAGACCTTGCAGTCACTGGCGCTGATCTGTCATGCCAAACAGGCCGATTCCGCGCTCCCGCCGTTCCTCATCATCGCGCCGACGAGTGTCGTCGCGAACTGGGAGGCGGAAGCCGCCCGTTTCGCGCCGGACCTGCGGGTCGTGTCGATCTTCGACACACTGCGCCGCCGCGGGGAGGGGCTCGAGCAGATCGTGGCTGGCGCGGACGTGGTGGTGACCTCGTACACGCTGCTCCGGCTCGACTTCGACACCTATTCCGGCATCACCTGGTCGGGGCTGATTCTGGACGAGGCCCAGGCGGTCAAGAATCACCAGTCGAAGATCTACCAGTGCGCGCGGTCGCTGACCACGCCGTTCAAGCTCGCCATCACCGGCACTCCGATGGAGAACAACCTGATGGAACTGTGGTCGCTGCTGTCGATCACTGCGCCGGGCCTGTTCCCGAACCCGACCCGCTTCCGTGACTACTATGCCCGGCCGATCGAAAAGCAGGGCGATGCCGATCTCCTCACGCAGTTGCGACGGCGGATCAAGCCGCTGGTCAAACGGCGTACCAAGGAACAGGTGGCCGCCGACCTTCCCGCGAAACAGGAGCAGGTCCTCGAGGTCGACCTGCATCCACGACACCGCAAGGTGTATCAGACCCACTTGCAGAAGGAACGGCAGAAGGTCCTCGGCCTGGTCGACGACATGAACCGGAACAGGTTCACCATTCTGCGTTCGCTGACGCTGCTGCGCCAGCTCAGCCTGCATGCCGGGCTTATCGACGACGCAAAAGACGATCTTCCGTGCGCCAAGATAGACGCGTTGCTCGAGCAGCTTGTCGACGTGGTCGACGGCGGGCATCGGGCGTTGGTCTTCAGCCAGTTCACCGGATTTCTCGGCAAGGTGCGTGAGCGGCTGTCCGCGGCGGGTGTGGAGTACTGCTACCTTGACGGCAGAACGCGGAACAGAGCCAAGGTGGTGGAGCAGTTCAAGGAGGGGTCGGCCCCGGTCTTCCTCATCAGTCTCAAGGCCGGCGGATTCGGGTTGAACCTCACCGAGGCGGACTATTGTTTTCTCCTCGACCCGTGGTGGAATCCGGCGACGGAGGCGCAGGCGGTCGACCGTACCCATCGCATCGGGCAGACGCGGAATGTCATGGTCTACCGCCTTGTAGCCAAGGGCACCATCGAGGAGAAGGTGATGATGCTGAAGGAACGGAAGGCCGAGCTGTTCTCCAGCGTCATGGACGAAGGCGGCGCCTTCGACACGACTCTGGACGCCGACGACATCCGGATGCTGTTCTCCTGACGTTCGCACCGCAAACCGCGGCGTGGCTGAGAGGGCGGGGCCCGTGCCCCGCGGACGAGGAGCTCAGGCGCCGCCGCAGTGGACCGTCCCGAACGGAACCTCCCGGTCAAGCCCGAAGTAGTCGTGCCAGGTGATCGACGGTCCGAAGAAGTTCACCGTCGAACCGTCGTTGAGAACCACCGACTGGCTCTTGGCGACGTGTACGTCGTTGTCCGCGAGCGGGCCGGAGAAGTTGACGAGGTCGTCCCGTCCGTCGTTGTCGAAGTCGCCGGTTCCCAACCGGTTGACGTCGGGCATCCCCTGTCGCCACAGCGCTCCGTCGGCGAAGGAGGAACCGGTGTTGTGCATGGCCCACACGTCGACGAATGCCGAACCGTCCAGGTCCGGGTTGACCGACGCGAGGTCGTCCCGTCCGTCGCCGTCGAAGTCGCCGACCATCGGGAACTGCCACAGTTCCGGCGCTATGTTGTCGAACCACTTCTCCGCCGGAGCGAAGTAGTTGACGATTCCGGTTCGGGGACGCACGTAGAAGGTGCTCAGCATCACCAGCGCGTCGGCCTGGTCGTGGCGGGTGATCGCGACGACGTCGTCGCGGCCGTCACCGTTGAAGTCGCCGATCAGTGGGCAGCGTCCCCTCATGTCGGGCATCGCCTCGTACCACTTCACCGGCGCCGCGAAGCTGGTACCGGTGCTGAGCGACACCCAGGCCGGTCCGCCGTGGCGGTCGAACGCGGCGATGTCGTCGAGGCCGTCGCCGTTGAAGTCGCCGACGCCCGGCGTCTCGGTCGCGTCGAGGTTGTTGCCGATCAGGAAGAAGTCGCTCCATTTGCTTGCGGCGCCGAACGTGTAGATGGGGGTACCGAGCCTCGGCAGCCGGGTGCTCAGCGACACCCAGACGTCGTTGGCGGGATTGCGGGTGAAGGTCACGATGTCGGTCCGGCCGTCGCCGTTGAAGTCGCCGATCAGCGGCCACTCCTCGCCGACCGCGAAGTAGTCGTGCCACTTCTGCGCCGGGCCGAATCCCGAACCGGTGTTGAGCGCCACCCACACGTCCGCTTCGGGACCACGGGTGAAGGTGATGATGTCGTCGAGCCCGTCGCCGTTGAAGTCACCGGACGGCGCCGTCACGGGCGGCGGGAGTGCCGGCGGTTCCGCGGCCGCTCCGCTCGTGAACGCCGTCGCCGACAGCGCGAGGATGCCGCAGCCGACAAGGGCGATTCGTACGCGTGACACCGAATGCGTGAACATGCGTGTCCCCGTGGCTCCCCTGTGGCTTCTGTGGCGGCGGGACGAAGGTAGCGTCCGGCGGCCGTGGGCAGGGTGTTCCTGTCAGAACAGGGACATCAGAACAGGGACAGAGGCGCGGCACGACACAGGGGTCCCGAAGAGATCACACACAGGCAGCCGGGGCCGGACGTGCGATCGTTGATCAGTTGTGGTCTGCGCGGATGAATTATCGGCACCCGCAGTGACGGCGTGAGAGCATGACTCGACGTCCACAGAGCCAGTGAGAGGCACGATCGCGAGCCGTCATGTTTTTTGCGTCCGAGAGGTCCAAGTCCCGGGACGCTCAGTGGAAGGCGAGGCGGTCGGCGTTGTAGGGGTCGTCGATTCGGACGATCTCCCGGCCCAGTGGCAGCAGGGAGACCGGGATCAGCTTGAAGTTCGCGATCCCCAGCGGGATACCGATGATCGTGAGGCACAGCAGCAGGCCGGTCGTCAGGTGACCGAGCGCCAGCCACCAGCCGGCGAACACGATCCACAGCACGTTTCCGATCAGTGATGGCGCGCCCGCGTCGCGGCGATCGATCACCCGGCGGCCGAACGGCCACAATGCGAAGTTGGCGATGCGTAGCGAGGCGACCCCGAACGGAATGGTGATGATCAGAATGAAGCAGATCAGTGCGGCGAGGGCGTAGCCCAGTGCCATCCAGAACCCGCACAGCACCAGCCATATCAGGTTCAATATCATGCGCATACGGTCAATCTTCCCCCTCGGACCCTGGCTTGAACGATCGGGCCGGGGGCACCTCGGTGAGACAGGGCCACTTTCGCCGGGCAAAGATCAAGTAGGGTCGAGCAGAGGCTTCTGCGTCACTCGATCGCCACACATCATGATCGACAGTCGTGTCCGCGACGGGCGGCCGGGAACGTGCACGTCTTTCATCCAGCCGTCGCCGTCCGGGGTCGGGA
>NZ_CAAAFT010000039.1:14360-22034 GCF_900634765.1 Candidatus Protofrankia californiensis
CCGTCCGGGGTCGGGATACCGAATAGGCGTATTGTCGAGACCGGCCGCCGACGCCCTCCCGACACCGTGTCCAGCATCGTGAACCACCATTCCGCGCGACGAGCAGACGGGCCGACGAAGGGATGAAAACCCGTGGCCGAGGTGACCCCGTACCGTATCGAGATTCCAGACGCCGACCTGGACGACCTGCGCGACCGGCTCCGCCGGACCCGCTGGCCCGACCGCGAGACCGTGCCCGACTGGTCCCAGGGCATCCCATTGGGGTATCTGCGCGAGCTGTGCTCCTACTGGGCGGAAGAGTACGACTGGCGGGCTACCGAGCGCAGGTTGAACGCGCTGGACCAGGTGAAGGTCAGTATCGACGGGCTGGGTATCCATGTGCTGCACGTGACGTCGCCGCACGCCGGCGCGGTGCCGCTGTTGATGACGCACGGCTGGCCCGGGTCGATCGTGGAGTTTCTGGACGTCATCGGGCCGTTGACCGACCCGGTCGCGCACGGCGGTTCCGCTGCCGACGCCTTCCACCTCGTCCTGCCGTCCCTGCCGGGATACGGATTCAGCGACAAGCCGACCGGCACCGGCTGGGGGGTGCCGCGGATCGCTGATGCGTGGGCGGAACTGATGACCGTGCTGGGCTACGACCGGTACGCGCTGCAAGGTGGTGACTGGGGAGCGATGGTGTCGACCGCGCTCGCCGTCCGCCATCCGGGCGCCGTGCTCGGCCTGCACCTGACACTGCCGTCGGTGGACATCCGCGTGGCCATGGCCGAGTTGGGGGAGCTGGACGAGCGGGACCGGGTGTCGCTTGATGCGGGCAGGCGTTATCGGAAGGAAGAGGCGGGCTACTCGACCCAGCAGTCCACCCGGCCGCAGACCGTGGGGTACGGCCTGGTGGACTCGCCGGCCGCGCTCGCCGGCTGGATCGTGGAGAAGTTCCACGGTTGGACGGACTGCGACGGGCATCCGGAGAAGGTCTTCACCCGGGACCAACTGCTCGACAACGTGATGATGTACTGGCTACCGGCCGCCGGCGCGTCCTCGGCACGGTTGTACTGGGAGAGCTTCCGGAACCGTCCCGAGGGGCTGGTGACCGTCCCGACCGGATGTTCGATCTTTCCGCGGGAACTGTTCCGGCTGTCCCGCCGCCTGGTCGAGACCCGTTTCCGGGACCTCCGTTACTGGAACGAGCCGGACCGCGGCGGCCACTTCGCCGCGTTCGAGCAGCCGGCCATCTTCGTGGACGAGGTCCGAGCCTTCTTCCGGTTGTTGCCGGTCCCCCGGTGAATCGCCTGGCGTATCCCAAGGTGATCGAACCAATCCGAACCGTCAAACCGTAGTACGACTTCATTGATGAAGCGGTACATTCTGACGGGGGCTCCCGGCGCTGGGAAGACCACAATTTTGCGAACCTTATGGGATTGCGGCCACGAAGTGGTCGATGAAGCGGCAACAGCTGTCATCGCGGCAGAGCAGGCGCAGGGTGATGCTGAGCCGTGGGTGCGGTCGACCTTCATCGATAAGGTCGTCGGCCTGTAGCGACAGTGGCAAGTCGGATCGGTTCGTCCCGACTTGGGCATACAGGTCTTCGACCGTTCTCCCGTCTGTACCCTCGCGCTGAGCCTGTACCTCGGCTACTCGCCATCGGCGGTGCTCACCGAAGAAATCGACAGGATCACGCGTGAGCGCGTCTATGACCGCCGGGTGTTCTTTGTCCGCAACATCGGATTCATTGAGCCTACCGCCGCCCGGAAGATCACATTTGTGGACGCTCTGGAGTTTGAACGTCTGCACGAGGAGGTTTATCTCGCGCTGGGCTATGAACTGGTGGATATCCCGCGAGGGGAGGTGGCAGATCGCGCAAACATGATCGAGACATATATCGCTGCCTGGAGGTGAGAACGCCAGGATCCCCCGTATACTGCCGTCTACGACACACTACAGCGCCACATAGCGCTGCCGAAAACTACGCCGCTGACCGCTGGCAGCCTCACTCCTGGTTGATCTTCAGGGGACGTCCCCGTTCCACGCATGGGAAAAGCTCGGACTCACCTGGGCGGGATAGCTACCATCAGGCGATGGCAGACTCCGTGGAGTGCGCCATCGCCTGGTCTGAGGGACTTCAGCCGCAGAAGGATCGGGTATCGATGACTGATGAAGGCGAGTGCGGCGTGAGTAGGTGCGGCGAGGCAGCGTTCGGTTCCGTACCGGCAGACAGCCCGCCGCCCGGTGACCGGTCCTTTGTCGACGGACATCTACGCCTCCCGACCTGTGTCGAGCATGGCCGAAAGCACCACCGCCTTGTCCTCGGTCGGGAGCCTCGTCCCGGCGATGTCACGATCCGCAAACCGGACGAATCGCCCGACGAGTAGCTGATCCGCCACGCCACGCCCTGCTCAGCCGGACCCCATCGGCTTTTTGGTCGAATGAAGCATGCCAGCCGTCTGTGACCGGTCGGATGTCAGGAAGGTAGGGTGCGCGGGATTTTCTTCCGGCGGCTGGAAGGCAGGTCACAGCCGTGGACGTCCGACCTCGACCGGCCTCAGTCGATCCACCGGCTCGTCGATCGCCAGCACGCTGTTCGATGTAGACGTCTTCACTGCTGTCCTGCCATGACACGCCTCTTGGTGATCAAGATAGGAGATCCCGGTACTTCGACCGTATCCGCATCGCATGGATGATCAAATCTGTGCCGTCGTCCAGGAGCAGGACGACGATCTCCAACAGGTTGCTCACTTGTCTGGATCCGGCCACAGCATCGTCTGACCGTCCGCATCCGCCCTGGCTGTGCCGCCGACCCTGTCAGACATGGACCGGGATCCCGCACCCGCGAGAAGTCCCAAGTCACAATCCCAGACCAAGTTTTAGGCACCAACAGCGTTTCGGATGCTTGTTCAATATCGACGATGCGCGATATCGTCGAGGACGTGCTCCCTGGCGGTGATGTGGCGGCGACGGTGCTTCGGGACGCGCGTCGCCGGGCGGGGTTGACTCAGGTCGAGCTGGCCGCCCGCGCGGGAGTGACGCAGAGCGTGATCAGTGCCTATGAGTCCGGGCGCCGGCAGCCGGCTGTGTCGACGTTGGCCGCGCTGATTGAGGCGACCGGGTTCGAGCTCACCGTGGGAGTTCGTCCGCTGCCGTGCCGGCTACAGATGTTGTCCGGGCCGGTCGGGCGTGCGGTCCGTCGCCACCGGAGGGAATTGATTGCGGCGGCTGCAGCGCATGGGGTGTCGAACTTGCGGGTGTTCGGCAGCGTGGCCCGCGGCCAGGACCGCCCCGACAGTGATGTGGACCTGCTTGCCGACCTGCCTGCCGACCTGGGACTGCTCGGACTCGGTCGCGTGCAGGACGGGTTGGAGACCATCCTCGGTGTCCGGGTCGACCTGGTCCCGGCACGGGACCTCAAGCCCGAGGTCCGCGCGCGGGTTGAGCGCGAACAGGTGGCGCTGTGACCTATCGGGATCGTCAGCGGGTGTCCGACATCCTCGCCGCGATCGAGGCAATCGGTTCCCACCTGCAGCGCGGCGGTCTCTCGGATGGTCTGGTCTTCGATGCGGTTCGAATCCGTCTACTCGAAATCGGCGAGGCCGTCAAGGCTCTGCCCACTGACCTGCTCGACGCTGAACCGGACATTCCCTGGAAGCAGATCGCACGGATGCGCGACCACCTGGCCCACCGCTACTTCGACACCTCTCATGCGATCCTCCAGGCTACCGTCGACCGCGATCTGCCCGACCTGGAACAGGCAGTCAGGCGGCTGAGTCAGCACCTGGACGATGAGTCCGCTGGCACGGACGAATGACCTCTGCCGAAACACCTTGTGGGCGCCAGATATTGGGCCTGCAGGGTCCCTAAATGTGGACGATATGCCGCCGTGGCGGAAAAGACGCTGCGAATCATGTTGCCGGTTTGGGTACTGCGTCGCAGCATCGTGCTGCGCACGCTCTTGCCCGATGTGTTTCGCGTGCTCCGTGGTTGTTCGGCGGGCTAATGCACGGTGATTCTTCCGCCCGTGTTACCGGCCGTGAAGATACCCAGGCAGCGGCCGTTCGAGTTGGCGACGAGCCACAGGTGATTGACGTAGGTGTTGCTCGAGTAGGCGTTGCCCGCCGCAAGGGACGGGGCGTAGGCCACGCGGGAGCCGTCGAAGTCCAGCCAGTAGATCTGTACGGTTTCGGGGCTCTGGTTGTCGAACGTGACCTGGACGCCGTCCGTGGTGCGGGCGGAGGCCAGGCGCCCCTCGTCCGCACACGAGTACCGGCTGAGGTTCCCGGCGAAGTTGAACGCGTGGGCGGCCGGTGGCGGTTGGCCGGCCACCGGCGGTGGTGGCGGCATGTTGCCGCCTGGGGAGCCACGGTCGGTGCCCGCCCTGGGCGTCGTTGCCGGTGCGGGTTGGCCTGCTGCTCTGCCGTCTGCGGTGGCCGGCTGCTCGCCGCCTGCCAGGCCCCCCGGTGCGGTCGCTGCCGTCGGGGACATATCCGGGGACGCACCCGCGGATGTATTCGCTGACGGATCCGGCAGCGGCGAGTCGGCAGTCGCGGCGGGGTGCGCGACGGACGTCGTGGGTCCGGGCTGTGCGTCGCCGGCTGCTGCGAGCTGCCGACCTGGTCCGCTCGTGGCTATGGCCAGGCCGATGCTGATTGCGACAAGGGCTGCGACGAGCGCGGTGCCCCCGATCATCAGTAGGGTCCTGCGACGGCGCCGGGTTTGCGATGTCGCCGGGGCCACGGCAGGTTCACGCGTCACGGGTCGGGCGGTGGCTGCCTCGGCTTGGGCAGTGGCCGCCTCGGCCGGTGACACGATGTCGCCGGGGCCGAGGTTTGCGTGAGGCCCGTCATTGCTCGTTTCCGACGCGGACACGGACGCGGGAGCCGGCGCAGGCATGGCTGGGGGCGCGGGCGCGGCAGCCTCATCACTCCCGCGACCTCGGTCGTCCCCGGACGCGGACGCGGGCGTGGCTGGGGCTGGAGGTGCGGGCGCAGCTGGAGGCGGCTGGCCAGCGTCGGACGGGTGGGCCGCGGCGGGGGCCGCCGCGTAGGTGAGAAGAACGTCGATTACCGGCGGTGGCAGCCAGCCCGGACCGGGGCGCAGGACGGCGGTTTCCTCATCCTGGTCGGTGAGCCGCGCCAGAACGGCTGCCAGTCCTGGCCGGGCGGCGGGGTCCTTCGCCAGGCAGGCGGTGACGAGTTCGCGCAGGTCGCCGTCGATGCCGTCGAGTGTCGGCTCGCTGTGGACCAGCCGGTAGACCAGCGCCGGGGTGGGGCCGGTACCGAACGGTTCTCTACCGGTCGCGGCGAAGGCGATGAGCGCGCCGAGGGCGAACACGTCACATGGCGGGCCGATCTCACCGCCGGTTATCTGCTCGGGTGCCATGAAACCGGGTGAGCCCAGAACACCACCGGTCTGGGTGAGTCCGGTGGCGTCGGCCGCGCGGGAGATCCCGAAGTCGATGACTTTCGGGCCGTCGGTGGCTAGCAGCACGTTCGACGGTTTGAGATCGCGGTGGACGAGCCCGGCCCTGTGTACGGCGGCGAGTGCTTCGGCGAGCCCGGCTGCGAGCGTTTTCACCGACGTCTGGGGGAGTGGGCCTGTCCGGCGGACGGTCTCGGCGAGGGACAGTCCGGGTACGTAGGCGGTGGCAAGCCAGGGACGTTCGGCTGTCGGGTCGGCGTCGATGACCGCGGCCGTGTACGCGCCGCTGACGGCCTGAGCGGCCTGCACTTCGCGGGCGAACCGGTCCCGGAACTCCGGGTTGTCGGCGAGCTCGGGCCGGACGACCTTCACCGCTATGGCGCGGCCAGCCGGTGAGCGTCCCAGGTAGACACGGCCCATTCCACCGGCGCCCAACCGTCCCACCAGCTTGTACGGGCCGACCTGGGTGGGATCGTCCGACCTCAGCGGCTGCATGGTTGGACCCCCACCCGGACCATGATCTGGCGGGTTCTCGCCGTAACCGGCGACCCGCCCCGCCCACTATAGACAGCTGCCCGGAGCTCCATAACGGACGGACAGCCGCCGTGGATCCCTGACGGTCGCCGTGACGGGTGTGCCGCGGGCGGGATCGGCTCTGCGCGGCGGGACCCATGCCCGTCGCGATGGCGTGGGTGGTGATGGCACGGGTCCGCCAGGGGCACGCGAGCCAGACAGGTGTTGTTCGGCGGTTTCCTGGGCCGGAAGACGTCCGTCATGAGATCTCCATGCTGAGATCCCCGCGGTCGCTGGGAGGGTCAGCCGGCCGCCGTATTCACGACATTCGCTTTTCCGTCACCCGCTCTCGGAGATCGTCGGGACGGTATCCGATCCGCCGCGCTGGCCAGCCTGCCCACCTCGGTGACCTCGGTGACCTCGGCGACAAGCGAACGGGCGAAACCGGCGAAGGCCGTTCCCAGAAAGTAGAAGTGCCCGCCGGGGAAATAACGCTGGCGGAATTCCCCGTGTGTCTCCCGGCTCCATCCGGCCATCATCTCCGGTGGAGCCCACGTGTCGGCTGTGCCACCGAACACGGTGAGCGGGCAGGCCAGCGGCGCGCGGCCGGACGCCGGCCGGTAGGAGTCGACCGCCCGAAGGTCGGCGCGGACAAGCTGGAGGAACCGCTCGCGGAACTCCGGTAGCTCGGCGAAACGGTCGGGCATGCCCCCCATCGCAGACAGCTCCGCCAGCAGGGCGGTATCCCCCAACTCGCACAAGCTGCGGCGTCCCGCCGGTGTGTCCGGCGGCACGCGCCCGGACACACCCACCCAGACCGGGGGCGTCCCAGCTGCCTGCATGGCGCGTCCGACCTCGGAAGCGAGGATCGCGCCGAGGCTGTGCCCGAACAGGGCGACGGGCACCTTGAGTGACCCGCGGACCTCGGCCTCCGGCGGCGCGGAAGAATCATGATCGCGCTGCCTTTGGCCCCCGAGCCAGGGGCGGACGTCCTGGACGGCGCGGGCGACAAGCTGGTTCATGTCCTCGACCGGAGTCTGCGCGTGGCGCTTGCCGCGACCGGGAAGGTCGAGCAAGAGAAGATCCCATTCTGGGGGGAATTGGTGGATCAGCGGGTGGTACACGGCGGCGGAGCCGCCGGCGTGGTGGAATCCGATGACCCGCAGCGCGGGATGCTCCACGGGGCGTGGCCGGACAAAGGGGTTCACGCCGTCCGCTCCCGCTCACGCAGGGGCGACCGGGCGTCCACGATGTATGCGGCGAGACGTCCGATCAGGGCAGACAGCGGCAGCTCCGCCACGAATTCCTCCAGCGGAACGGCGACCTGGTAGTGCTGTTCGATGTTCTTGGTGAACAGCATCGCCGTGAACGAGTCACCGCCGACGTCGAGGAACGTCTGCGCGGCGTCGAGGTCGTCCTCGGCCCGCAGCACGCCCGCCAGTTCGTCGAGCAGGAACTCCTCGACGTCACGCTTGGCAAGTGCGTCCGGTGTGACCGCAGCCGGGACGACGTCCGTGTCGGCGTACCCGGCCGTGACCGTCGTGGCGACCGGTTCGTCGATCCAGTAGCGCCGGCGGCGGAAGGCGTAGGTCGGTAGGTCACCGACGAACCGCGCGCCCGGTGCGGCTGTTTCCTCCAGCCGTAGGTCCACCCCGGCGGTGAACAGGCCGGCGAGCGCGTCCAGCAGCAGCGACAGCGACCTGTCGGCGCCGGCGCCGGCGCCGGCGCCGGCGCCGGCGCCCAGCAGCGTGT
>NZ_CAAAFT010000040.1:0-10068 GCF_900634765.1 Candidatus Protofrankia californiensis
CTAGTGCTTCGCCGGATGCCCTGACCGGATGTCCCACATGCCGCCCGGGAATGCTGACATCATGGAATACCCGGACCGCACTGGTTGCTGTGCTGCCGCACCGGCAGCGACGGCTACTAGCGTCGACCCCGCAGGAGCTGGCTACCAGTGGTGTTGACGCTCTGATGACGTTGAACGTTGAAACTTTAACGTGCCGTTGACACTCGTTGTCGGGCGCGGGGCACCTACGTTTCGATCGTGACGGAAGGTGGGGCTACGCGGTTTTACTATGCGCTTATATGCGATGACGATGAGTGATATTTAATGAATACTATACACGTAACAACGGCCGTGGCCCAACCAAGCTCTCACAATGTCAATGTCAATCATCGGCTTCATGTATCTGACTGTACAGCCTGGCAATACGACAAGCAATGCGGCGGCATCGGGGCGGGCACGGCCCGGCCGGAGCGCGTGGACGACGAGCGGATGGCACTGGCTACGCAAACGGGCCTTGCAGTGGGGCACACCTCGGGGCGAGTGTTCTTGCAATAAGGGGGTGGTCCGGAAGAATATCACCCCCGGCTCCCACGAAGTCGGGTAGACTGCGGCGAGGAACCTGTTTTCACGGGTCTTTTTCCGTTACCCCCGTTCCACGGCCGAGCTACGCCACGCCGGTCTCCAGCCCGTGCCACCCGGACCGATTCCCTCGACATCGCTGTCAGCACCGGTCCCGGGCGAACCTCGACCCATCTGCGGAAGCTAATGATCGACTTGCTCGGACCCGTCATCGGTGGCCACCCCACCCGGCCGTTCCACCCGAACGACGACCGTATGGTAGCCCTCGGGGCGTACCACACACTGGAGGTCGACCTCGGCCACGATGTCGACCTCCAGGTCTGGTGGGCACAGCAATAACGGATGGCGAGCCACACCACCGCACCTCGCTTTTCCGAGCGCCGATCCCGGTGTCAGGCGCCCGGTGCCAGCCGGACCTGCTGATGACCATGCGTTTCGAGATGCGTGATTGGCGGGCGCCAGCTCGGAGAAAGTCACCATGCGCCATTCGGAATCGCAGAGAATGACGACGGGTTCGCCCGCGTCGATCCAAGTGTCGACGCGGGCGATGCCGGCGGATTCAGGCCGGGGATACGGTGGGGCAAGGGCCTCGGAGAATCGGCGGGGCGTCCCTCGATGACTACGATTGTGTCCATGAAGTTCGTAGCGCTGCTTGGCGCCGCTGGTCTTGCCGGTATCGGAGCCGTTCATGCGGCCTGGGGTCTGGGGTCCTCATGGCCGATGCGGACCCGCGAAGAGTTGGCCGATGCCGTCGTCGGCAATGACGAGACCCCCGGCCCGGAGGCATGCTTCGTGATGGCTGGCGTAGCGATCTCAGCCGCGGCGTTGCTCGCAGGCGCGGGTGGGCAAGGACGTGGCCCACGAACGGCGCGTTGGATGATCGCCGCCGGGCTGGCAGCTCGCGGCGTCCTCGGCGGACGGGCCGCAACACGGGTCCTCGGCTTACCGGACCCGTCCGAACGGTTCGTTCGACTCGACACGATCGTCTACCGCCCGCTGTGTCTCACACTGGCGGCGGCGAGTGCCACTGCCGCTGCCAACTGACACGACAGCACCAGAACAACCGGCGAGGAACGCACACGCCACCACGCGGTCCTCGGTCAGCCCCGGCAGCCAGCTGCTCCTCACGCTGGACGAGCGTGGTGATGCAAAGAACGCGTTATGTTGACCGGCGCTCGCGCCGATCCCCGCGAACAGCAGGCCTCAGGAGCACCGGTTCAAAGTATGCAACGATCTGCTGGCAGGTCATGTGTCGCCATGGCACGAAGGGTTTGATACCACACGAGACCGCCATATTGTATAATGACCTCGATGAATATTTTAAAATCGCTCAACCTCCTTGTAGCTTTCATGCTAGAGCTGGCCATGCTGGCTGCGTTCGCCTATTGGGGATTCCACCTCGATACCAATCTATTCGTAAAACTGCTAGCAGGAATTGGCGCGCCCGCCCTGATTATCGTTATCTGGGCCATGTGGGCAGCCCCCAATGCAAGTGGCCGCCTGAGCGTTCCATGGCTGCCGCTCCTGAAGCTCGCGCTGTTTGGCTTGGCCGCGCTTTCTCTGTACGCCGGCGGCAAAAAAGATCTGGCTATCGAGATGTTCGCAGTATTTGTCGTCAGCGAAGCGCTTGCTCTCGCCTGGCACCAGGAGTAGTTCCGCATGTGCATTGTGAATAGCGTAGATTATCACGTTCCACGGGGCTTGTACCGTTCCGCCGTCTGCCGGACCGGCCGGGCGTCATAGCGTGTATGTGGTGTCAGATGTGGGTTCGCGGCTCGTCGCGGTGTGGGACCTGAAGGTCGCGGAGGTCCGGGAGCTCGCCGGCAGGCATGAGTACGACGGCCGGTTGCAAGGATCTGTCACCTGCGGCTGTGGTCGCGAGCCTGGCGCGGCTCGGGCGGGACGCGACCCTGACCGGCAGTTTCACCGCATCATAGCCGAGATGGTCGTCTGGCTCGCCGGCGAGCGCCTGCTCCAGGACCATCTTTGTCAGCATCCCGAACAGTCCGCCCGGGTCGATCAGTGACAGATCCTGCGCACGGGCCTGCTTGACCAGGCTCGTCGCCAACGCCTCGTCCACGACCACGCCCGCAGCGGGCGCATCGCCGACCGGTTCAGCACGATCATCCGTGGTTGTCGTACTCATCAGGCGCGTCTCTCCCCGCACAGAATGTCACGGGTGAGTTACGCCATTGTTCAGTCCCTTAAACCACCCGAGAAATGACTCTCCGGGACGACCTCCTCCGGAGGGTTCGGACGGTTCCCCGTGTTGACCGCCACGTGCGCGCGATTACCACAGAGCCGCAACTAGGGCCAGCTTCTACGCGCGCATGCGTCACCACTACCATGGCTCGCCTCCCCGCGAGCTACGGGCGCCGAGCCGACAGCCACGCCACGCGCTGTCGTCGTTGTCGAGGATGTGGGCTGTAAGGACAATGGATCGCATGGCCGACACCATCCCGATCTATGGAGTCCGCAACCGCATCGAGAAGAACGGACCCGCGATCCGTGACGCGCTCCGTCCGGACGACCGCGACGTGTTCGTGGCGGAGCTGCGGATCGCGCTGGCAGAGGCCGATGACACCCTCGACCTCGACCCGATCGCCGCAGTAGTCGACAAGTGGTGGGGGCAGGCAGTGCTCACGGCCAACCCAGAGGTCGAAGCCGGTGCCCTCGCGGACCGCCGACGCATCGAGGCCGGGGATCCCACCGTGTTCGGAGCGACCATTTCGTACCCGCAGGGGGACCCGGAGATCACCAATGGCCAGATACACGATCCGCTGGGTCACCTACGCCGAGCAACAGCGTGACACCCTACCCGCCGAGGGGCGCCGCGAGCTCAACGCGCTCCTCAACCGGCTGGCCGACGATCCGTACCGGCACGGCACTTACGACAAGCGCACCGAACTGCGGCGTGCGGTCTTCGGGTACGGGCTGCTGACGTACAGCGTCGAAGAGAGATGGATCACCATCACCGTGCTCCGGGTCACCTGGATCGGCTAGCCCCGTCCTCCGCACGTGCGTGCGGAGGGTGTCCCGTGACCTTCGTCTGTTCAGTCGGCTGCCCGGGTGTCCGGGACGACGGTCATGAGTGCCCGGTGGACGGCGGGGTACCGCCGGCGTCCGGGATCCGGGCGAAGACGCACACGATGGCGTGGACGTCCTCGTGCCAGCGACGTAGCTCTGCTGCGGTGGGGGAGAGCTCGTACGGGTGATGATGACCGGCGCGGGACAGGCAGGCCCAGAGATGTTCGGCTCGGGCCACGGTCTGGGCGTCGAGGATGTGATGGAGGCTCAGCAGCTGCGCTCGTATGGTCGTTGACGCGACCGCTGGGTGTTCGCGGATCCACAGGTCGCGCAAAGCCGCCTCCAGGGCCAGCCGCATCAGCCACACGCAGGCACGCGGCCACAGACCGGCGGTGCCGGGGACTCGTTCCCGCAGGAGGCGGTCGGCGGCGTCGAGGTACTTCGGCGTGATCATAGCGTCTCGCTCAGCTTCGCAACCAGCGTCCGGGTGTCGTTCACCGGCGATCGGGTCCAGCGCGTCGAACACCTTGCTGCTCGTACCGGTGACGAGCCTGCTCAGCTCGGTGTAGGCGAGGAACGGCCGGCTGACGTCGAGTGCCTGCTGCTACGGCATGTCGGCGAGCGGGCGCGGCAACTGGCCGGGCGTGCGCACGGTAGTCGTCGCGGCGTGGAGGTCGTCGTCCGGCCCGGACCACGAACGCACCACGGTCAGTGGCCGGGCGGATCCCTCGGCGGTCAGCTCCAGCTCGATTCTCGGTGCTTCGACACCGTGGAGGTTGCGCCAACCGTCCCGCCAGACCGCGCCCCGCAGCACCCGCTCGTTCTTGCCGGTCAGCGCGATTTCGGCGGCCTCGGCGAAGCTGGACTTGCCGGATCCGTTCCGGCCGGTGACGAGGGTGAGACCGGGGCCGGGGTGCAGCGGGAGCGTCGCGGCCGGGCCGACGCCGCGGAAACCTCGTGCGGAGATGGACTTCAGGAACACGCCGGGGACGGAGCCCGCCGCCGGGCGTGCCCGGACCGGTTCGTCACGCGGCTGGGTGGACCCACCAAGTACACGGTTCAGCGGCTCGGTGCCGTCGAACGCGGCCAACACCAGATCGATGACGAGGCCAGCTGCCCCGTCCGGTCGAGCTCGTCGAAGAGCAGTTCATACAGCGCGGTCCGTACCGGCGTCCGTCTCGGCCATTCTGGGCACCCCTTCTCGGCCCGGGGTGGGGCCGTCGAGACATACATGACGGACGACGCAGGCCGCCGTCCGATGGCAACGGTTTCGGGGGTGCCGACGGGTTCGGGCCCGGCGGGCGAGGTCCGAGCGGCCCCCCGAGCCGCCCGGACGCGATCACAGTAGGACGTGGGAGGCAGAATCTGACATCCTTGTTACTGATAACTCGGGTTATCAGTAATTTCTTCATATTCTGACGCGATCGTCGCTATGCTGGCCTGACGCGATCACCTGACGCGATCAGTGGAATGTGCTCTTCAACAGACTCATGGCGGGGACGGGGTGTCAGATGCCGGAAATGACGGGCGCCGGCACCCTGCTCATCTCCATGCCCGAGATCGCCGACCTCGCAGCGGTGCTGCGGCCGGTGGTGACGACCTGGCGCAGACGCCACGTCGACTTCCCGGAACCCGTGCCCGCGGCGCCGCCCACGGCGGCGTCAGGTCGGGACGCGGCCACCCTGATGTTCGACGCATGATCGTCATCACCCCCGAGTTCGCGACCTCCGTCCGGCAGGCAGGCGTGTAGGCCGCCGCCCGGACTCGGGTTCCAGTTGGCCAAAGAGGGCGCGATCATGGATCTTCTCGCGCGTTCGGAGGCCCGAAGAACCTCAAGTCCGACAGGATCCGGACCGTGGGTGAGGACGTCATCCGCGCATGGCTGTGCACATGATTTATGCTTGGTTTATGAGCTTCAGGCGGATCACTATCAGTGTCCCGGAAGAGATCGCGGCGAAGGCGCAGCGGGCTGCCGACGCAGGCCAGGTGGAGTCGGTGTCGGCCTACTTCGCCGGTCTGGCTGCTGCCGAGCCGGACTGGGCGCAGGCTCAGGAGATCCTGGACCAGATGATCGAAGAGGCTGCCGGGTTGGACGATGCCGCGCGTGGCTGGGCGCGATTGGTGCTGGAAGCTGGCGATATTGATGTGGCCGGGGCTGCGTGAGAACGGTCGTCCTTGATGCGGGCGCGCTCATCGCGCTGGAGCGTCGAGACGTCCGGATGCTCGCACTAGCCGCGGATCTGGTCGGCGCGAGGGTGGCTGCGCATATGCCGGCGGGAGTCTTCGCCCAGGTCTGGCGGGGATCGCCGCATCAGCATGCCGTCATGAGGCTGGTCCGAACAGGCGCGGTGCGTGTCGAGTCCTTGTCGGAGGAGATTGCTGTCCGTATCGGATTGCTGCTGGCGGCATCAGGGGCGAGTGATGTCGTTGATGCTCATGTCGTGTTACTGGCACGGAAGCTTCGGGCCACGGTTGTCACCTCTGATCCGCACGATCTACACAAGTTGGACCCCGCGCTCGGCCTTGTCGTGGTCTGACGGCGCTGTGGTCCCGGTCAAAGGGCCAAAGGTGACGGGATCATGCTTCTCCCGTCGCCGGAGGCCCAGGTTCCCGGGTTGCTGGAGGAGACAGTGGGGAGGGCAGGGGACGGCAGATGTGCGCAGTCCCGATCACGGTCTTCTCGTCCTTCGAGCGCGGGGGACTTCATCCTCGGCAGCTGGAGGTGCCCGGCTGTTTCTCTACCTTGTCAATCGATATTGACGGATAATCCGCGGACGGGTAGCTTCAGGCGCCGAGCGTCAGCGTCAAGCTCTGGCTTGCTGGCCGGCAACCCTCGTCCGCGGTCGGGCGCTCCGGATGAGAGCCCGGTGCGACGAACCAGTCGCGCAGGCGTGTGCCTTGGTTGTAGGAGGAAGCCAGCGTGCAGCAGTCGCATGGCCGTGCCTGCGCTGTTTCGCCGTGCCGTACCCCGGCGACCTTCTCACGCCGGCACATCGACCTGCAGCGAGTAACCAGCTGTCTGTGTTGTAGCTACCAGCCCCTGAGCTGATACCGGACCCGCTCGCCGTTGGGCGCGGCGGTCCTCACGCGACTGGCCCCTGTTGCCAGGGCGCGGTGCGCCTCTCAACATCATGCGCCCTCCGACCTCAGCAGTCCTGGCGCCGTGCAGGTCGGCGTCATCGTGCGCGGTGGGTTCGGACATGGGATGCGTGGACCCGCAGCAGGTGGGCAGCAACGACACGATCTACTCGCTGCGGCAGATCGTCGACTCGTTGACCGACCAGGATCCCAAGACGGGCGAGATCGTGCCGTGGCTCGCGGAGAGCTGGCAGATCAGTCCGGACGCGAAGACGTTCAAGGACAACTTCGACGCGATACCGAAGCTGGGTGCACTGAGGTCGGGTGACTTCGATGTGCTGTGGGGCAACCTGACCCGTGCCGACCCCGACATCCTGCGCAGGCAGCCGGCGTGCTGTGGGCGGCCTACACGCTGTCGTTCCTGGTGCTGGACTACCTGCCCGGCGACCCGGTCTCGGCGATGGCCGGCGCCGGGATGGATTCCTCCTCCATCGACCCGGCGCGGCTTGCGGAGCTGAAGAAGCAGTACGGGTTCGACAAGCCGGTGCTGGTGCAGTACGTCGACTACCTGAGCAAGGCGCTGCACGGCGACTTCGGTGACTCGGTGTCCACCGGCCGGTCGGTGACCTCCGTGATCGGCGACGCCCTGCCGCAGACGCTGCAGCTCACCGGCGCGGCGCTGCTGCTCGCGGCGCTCTTCGGCGGCGGGCTGGCACTGGTCGCGACCTACACCTCGCAGCGCTGGCTGCGGCAGCTGCTGCTGTCGCTGCCGTCACTGGGGGTGTCGATACCGACGTTCTGGGTCGGGTTGATGCTGGTCCAGCTGCTCTCCTTCCGGGTGCGGATGTTTCCGGCCTTCGGCAACGACGGGCTGCACGGCCTGATCCTGCCGGCGGTCACCCTGGCGATACCCACCGGCGCGCTGGTCGCGCAGGTGCTGGCCAAGAGCCTGTTCACCGCACTGGACGAGCCGTATGTGCAGACGGCCCGGGCCAAGGGCGCCGGACGGGTCCGCATCCACCTCAGCCACGCATTGCGTAACGCCTCCCTGCCGGCGCTGACGGTCATCGGTCTGCTGGCCGGGCAGCTGATGGCCAACGCCGTCGTGATCGAGACCGTCTTCGCCCGCAACGGCCTCGGCCGGGTCACCGCCGGCGCGGTCACCGTACAGGACATCCCGGTCGTGCAGGGGGTCGTCGTCTTCGGCGCGCTGGTCTTCGTGCTGGTCAACCTGATCGTCGACCTGGTCTACCCGCTGCTGGACCCGCGGATCGTGGTAGCCGCCACCGCGCGAAGGAGTCCCGCGTGAGCGTGCGAAGGAGTCCCGCGTGAGCCGGTCACTGGTCACCGAGCCGGCCACGCAGGCCGGGCTCGAGCCGCAGGCCGCAGCGACGCCGCCGGCGCCGGGCCCACGGCTGGGCGTCGACGTGCGGCGGCTGCTGCGGTTCTTCCTGAGCCGCCCCGGGCTGGTGCTGTCGCTCGTCGTGGTGGTGCTGGTGGTCCTGGCCGCGTTCTGGCCGACGCTGTTCACCGCGCGCGACCCGCTGTTGGGGGTTCCGGCCGACAACTTCCAGCCGCCCGGCGTCCACCACTGGTTCGGCAGTGACGAACTGGGCCGCGACACCTACTCCCGGGTCGTGCACGGCGTGGCGCTGTCGCTGAAGGCGACGCTGATCGCCGTCACGGTCGCGTTCGCCGTCGGTGGCGCCCTCGGGCTGGTCGCCGGATTCGTCGGCCGCTGGGTCGAGGACGTGCTGATGCGCTTCGTCGACGTGCTGCTGTCCATCCCGGCCCTGTTCCTGTCGCTGGCGCTGGTGACCGCGCTGGGATACGGCACGGTGAAGGTCGCCGTCGCGGTGGGGATCGCCAGCGTGGCCAGTTTCGCCCGGGTCATGCGTGCCGAGGTGCTCAGGGTGCGCCAAGCCGTCTTCGTCGAGGCCGCGCGTTCGTCGGGCGCGCGCTGGTACAGCGTGCTCGGACGGCACGTGCTGCCGAACGCGATGGGGCCGGTCATCGTGCTGGCGACGCTCGATTTCGGCACCGCGGTGCTGGCGGTGTCCTCACTGAGCTTCCTCGGCTACGGCGCCGCACCGCCCGCGCCGGAGTGGGGCACGCTCGTCTCCGACGGCCGTAACTACCTGGCCAACGCGTGGTGGCTGTCGACGCTGCCCGGCCTGACCGTGGCGGCGACGGTGCTGGCGACCAACCGCATCGCCCGGGCACTGGACGGAGAATGGGCTAAACAGCGATGACAAACCACCTCACCGACAGTCACGGCTTGACCGGCGGCCACGGACTCACCGACAGCCACGGTGACACCGCCACCGATGGTCACAGCGGCATCCCCACCGACGACCACAACGACACCGGCGCAAGCCTGCTCGCGGTCCGCGGGCTGTCTGTGTCGTACCGCACCCGCACTGGGCCGGTGCACGCCGTCCAAGGCGTCGATCTCGACATCAGGCCGGGTGAGATCGTCGCGCTGGTCGGCGAATCCGGTTCGGGCAAGAGCACGACGGCGCATGCGATCGTCGGATTGCTGCCGGCCGGGGGACGCATCGACGCGGGCAGCGTCCGGTTCGGCGGTCACGACCTCGCAGCCCTGTCGGAGCGGGAACTTCGCGCCATCCGCGGTGCCCGGATCGGACTCATCCCGCAGGACCCCACCGTGTCGCTCAACCCGGTGAAACGGATCGGCGCCCAGGTGGCCGAGGTGCTGCGCATCCACCGCCTGGCGACGCGCCGCTCAGCCCCGCTGGAGGCGATCGCGCTGCTGGAGCGGGCGGACTGCCCGAACCGGAGGTCCGCGCCCGGCAGTACCCGCACGAGCTGTCCGGCGGCATGCGGCAGCGGGCGCTGATCGCCGTCGCGATCGCGGCGCAACCCAAGATGATCATTGCTGACGAGCCGACCAGCGCCCTGGACGTCACCGTGCAGCGGCTGATCCTCGACCACATCCAGCACCTGACCGACGAGTTCGGCACCGCGGTCCTGCTCGTCACCCACGACCTCGGTGTCGCCGCCGACCGCGCGCATCGCATCGCGGTGATGTCACAGGGCCGGATCGTGGAGAGCGGGCCTACCGGGCAGATCCTCGACAACCCTCGCGACCCCTACACCCAGCGGTTGCTGCGCAGCGTCCCGAGCTTCGCCGCCGCGCGCGCGGCGCACACCGCGCACACCGTGCCGCGGGCCCGGACGTCACCCTCGGTAGCCGCTGAGCGGCCACTGGTCGTGGTCGGCAACCTCGTCAAGGAGTTCCCGCTGCCCCGGACGGGCGGCGGCCCTGCTCGTGCGCTACGCGCCGTCAGTGACGTCAGCTTCACCGTCAACCGCCACGAAACCCTGGCCCTCGTCGGTGAATCGGGTTCGGGCAAGTCCACGACCGCCCGCCTCGTCCTGCGC
>NZ_CAAAFT010000041.1:0-7995 GCF_900634765.1 Candidatus Protofrankia californiensis
ACTGCAGGCCGACACCGGCGTGGCCTATCTGTTCATCTCGCACGACCTGGCCGTCGTGCGGCAGATCGCCCACCGGGTGGCGGTGATGCAGGCCGGGCGGATCGTGGAGGCCGGCGCGACGGACGACCTGTTCGAGCGTCCCGAGCACGACTACACCCGTGCGCTGCTGGCAGCCATTCCCAGCTGGTCGCGACAGCGTCAGATCACTTCGCCGAGGAGCGGACGCACGCCCTCGGCGAAGGCGTAGGCCTCCTCCAGGTGCGGATACCCCGACAGGACGAACTCCTCGATACCGGCGGCGCGGTACTCGGCGATCCGCTCGGCGACCTCCTCGTGGCTGCCGACCAGTGCCGTGCCGGCGCCGCCGCGCACCAGGCCGATGCCCGCCCACAGGTTCGGTGCCACGACCATCCGGTCACGCGAGCCGCCGTGCAGGTCCAGCATCCGCCGCTGGCCGACCGACTCCAACGTGCGCAGCCGCTGCTGCCCGGCCGCGATCGTGGCGTCGTCCAGGCCGGCGATGAGCCGGTCGGCGTCGGCCCACGCCTGCGCGGCCGTGTCCCGGGTGATGACGTGGATGCGTAGGCCGAACCGCAGCCGCCGTCCCTGCGCCGCGGCCAGGTCGCGCACCCGGTCGATCTTCTCTGCGACGAGCGCCGGCGGTTCGCCCCAGGTCAGGTAGCTGTCGGCCTGCCGGGCCGCGACCGCCAGCGCCGCATCGGACGAGCCGCCCAGGTAGACCTCCGGGTACGGCACCGGCGGATCGCGCAGCAGGGCGCCCCGCAGGTCGTAGAACCTCCCGTGGTGGTCGAACTCGGCGCCGCTCCACAACCGGCGCACGATCTCGAGGAACTCCTCGGCCCGCGCGTACCGGGCGTCGTGGCCGAGCTGGTCGCCGTAGGCGTGCTGCTCGGCGCCGCTGCTGCCGGTGACGACGTTGAGCTGCAGCCGTCCGTCCGACAGTTGCTGGAAGGTTGCGGCCATGTGTGCGGCCAGTGCCGGCTCGACCAGGCCGGGACGGAACGCGACGAGGAACTTCAGCCGGCTGGTCTGCGCGATCAGCGCAGCCGTCACGACCCACGCGTCGGCGCAGTGCGCGCCGGTCGGCGTCAGCACCGCTTCATAGCCCAGCGAGTCGACGGCCTGCGCCAGCTGCGTGAGGTAGGTCAGTGACGCCGGCCGACCGGCGCGGGCGGGTGCCAGCACCCCGCCGATGCCCAGCCCGTGCACTCCGGAGGCCAGGTTGCGGCCGTCACCCCCGGTCGGCAGGAACCAGTGGTAGCGCGCGGTCACAATGCGGCCACGACCGGGCGTATGCGCAGGACGTGTGCGTTCATCACAATCATCCGCCGATCCGATCTTGTGTCATCCATGCCTGACGAAAACCGATTCGGCCGTCCGCCCGGCGGCCCCGCATTCCGCATGTAACGATCACGCATAATGATCACATGTAATGATCAAACAATGCCAAGTATATCGATAGGAAATAGACTTTGCCTGTGCCTCAGGGTACCTTCGAAGAAGGTCATGAGTGTCGGCAACAGGCCCTGGCTCGCTGACCGGCAACCTCCCGCGCGGCGGGTGCTCCAGGTGAGGCCGGCTGGGACGATCCCGGTTCCCCAGGCCCAGCCGTGGGATGGGGTCGGCCGGGCATCGATCGGCAGGAGGTGACGACACATGCAGCTGATCCCGGGTCCGCCTGCCGTCCACGCGCCCGAGCCGCGACGTGGTGTGGTCGGCCTGTTCCTGCGTCGGCACATCGATCTGTGCCGTGTCGCCGGCGCGCTCTGTCGTCCCTGACCCAATCGCTCCTGACTCAATCCGTCGCCCCTGACCCAACCGGTTTCGACGTGCCGTGATCGGCGAACCGATTACCACTCGTGCTGACACCGCCGCGCCACCGATCTGGAATCGCGGCCGCCTGAAAGGGACACCGGACGATGAGCAAGCCGATCAAGCCGATCCATCTCGCCGCTCATTTTCCAGGCGTCAACAACACCACGGTGTGGAGCGATCCTGCTGCGGGCAGCCACATCGAGTTCAGCTCATTCGTCCATTTTGCGCAGACGGCGGAACGCGGAAAGTTCGACTTTCTGTTCCTCGCCGAGGGGTTGCGGCTGCGCGAGCAGAACGGGCTGATCCACGACCTCGACGTGGTGGGCCGTCCGGACACCTTCACGGTGCTGGCCGCGCTCGCCGCGGTCACCGACCGGCTCGGCCTGGCCGGCACGATCAACTCCACGTTCAACGAGCCCTACGAGGTGGCGCGGCAGTTCGCCAGCCTCGATCACCTCTCAGGCGGCCGGGCGGCGTGGAACGTGGTCACCTCCTGGGACGCCTTCACCGGCGAGAACTTCCGCCGCGGCGGCTTCCTGCCCGAGCAGGCGCGTTACGAGCGGGCCAGGACGTTCCTGCGGACGGCGTGGGAGCTGTTCGACTCCTGGCGTGGTGACGAGATCGTCGCAGACAAGGACGGCGGGGTGTTCCTGCGCGATCCGCGCCCGGGTGCGTTCGCCCACCATGACGCGCATTTCGACATCGCCGGCCAGTTCAACGTCCCGCGCAGCCCGCAGGGGCGTCCCGTGATCTTCCAGGCCGGTGACTCCGACGGGGGACGGGAGTTCGCCGCCTCGAGCGCAGACGCGATCTTCGGCCGGCACGGCACCCTGGAGGCTGGGCAGGCGTTTTACGCCGACGTCAAGGGACGGCTGGCCCGGTACGGCCGTGCCCGTGACCAGCTGCTGATCCTGCCCGCGGCGACGTTCGTGCTCGGCGACACCGACGCCGAGGCGGCCGAGATCGCGCACGAGGTCCGGCTGCAGCAGGTCAGCGGCCAGACCGCGATCAAGTTCCTCGAGCAGCTGTGGAACCGTGACCTGTCCGGCTACGACCCGGACGGGCCGCTACCCTCCGTCGACCCCGATCCGGGGGAGAACACGATCGCCCGCGGCCGGGCCAGCGTGCGGATGTTCGGGGATCGGCTGGCCACCGCGAACGAATGGCGCCAGCTCGCCGAGGCGAAGAGCCTCTCCATCCGGGAACTGATCATCGAGGTCACCGGGAGGCAGACGTTCATCGGTTCCCCGGCGACGGTGGCTGGCGCGATCAACGACCTCGTGCAGGCCGACGCCAGTGACGGGTTCATCCTCGTCCCGCACATCACCCCGGGTGGGCTGGACGGGTTCGTTGACACCGTCGTACCGCTGCTGCAGGAACGCGGTGTGTTCCGCGCCGAGTACGAGGGCACCACGTTGCGCGAGCACCTCGGCCTCGCGCCATTTGCGTCCCTGTCCCCGCCCGTGTCCCTCGCACCACTCGACGTGCCGGGTCCGGCGGTGAAGGCGGTGTCGTGAAGTTTCTGGCCATCACACTGATCGTGCACGCCCCGGACCCGGTCACCGGCGCGCGGACGTCGACCACCGACCGGTTCCGCGAGGTGATCGACAACGCGTTACTGGCCGAGGAACTCGGCTTCGACGGCTTCGGGGTGGGGGAACGGCACGAGCGGCCGTTCATCTCCTCCTCCCCGCCGGTCGTGCTCAGCCACCTGGCCGCGCTCACCACCCGGCTCCGGCTGTTCACCGCGGTCACGACGCTGAGCCTGCTCGACCCGGTGCGGGCCTACGAGGACTACGCCACCCTCGATCACCTCTCCGGCGGCCGGCTGGAGCTGATCATCGGCAAGGGTAACGGCGCCGCCCAGCGGGGGCTGTTCCACGTCACCCCCGATGACCAGTGGGACCGCAACGCCGAGTCCTACGAGCTTTTCCGCCGGATCTGGCGGCAGGACAAGGTCACCGCCGACCCGCGGTTCCGGCCCGCGCTGCAGGACGCCGAGGTCTGGCCCCGGCCGCTGCAGCAACCGATCCGTGTCTGGCACGGCAGCGCCACCAGCAAGGAGTCGGTCGATCTGGCCGCCCGGTACGGTGACCCGCTGTTCTCGGCCAACGTCACCAACCCGATCGAGCCGTACGCCGAACTCGTTCACTACTACCGTGAGCGGTGGGCACACTACGGTCACGACCCGACCCTGGCGACGGTCGGCGCCGGTACGGCCGGTTACTATGCGCAGCGCAACTCCCAGGATGCCATCGCCGCCTACCGGCCGGTGTTCGACGGGCATCTGGCCTTCCAGAAGCGACTCGGTATGGAACCGGTGTTCCCGACGCTGGAGGACTTCGTCGAGCGCAGCTCCGCGCTGATCGGCAGCCCGCAGCAGGTCATCGAGAAGGTGCACCGCTACCACGAGCAGTTCGGGCACAGCGTGCTCCACCTGCACGCCGACGCCGGCGGCCTCACCGACGCCCAGCACCGCGCCAGCCTGGAACTGTTCCAGTCCGACATCGCCCCGGTGCTGCGCCGCGACATCCCGGACCCGCCCTGGCCGTGGGCGCCGGTGCTCGCCGAGCCATCCTCACCGACCGCAGGCGGGCCTGCGCCCGCCGCCGTCTAGAGGCCAAAGGCGGCGCGATCATGTTTTTCGCGCCGCCGGAGGCCCAAGTCCCTGGAACATTGAGAAGGACACCCGCCATGGTCACGACTCCGCTCGCCGTCCTGGACCTCATCCCGATCTCCTCCGGATCGACCGCGGTGCAGGCGCTGCGCAACAGCATCGATCTCGCCCAGCAGGCCGAGCGGTTCGGCTATGCCCGATACTGGTTCGCCGAACACCACCTCAACCCGGGCGTAGCCGGCACCTCACCCGCGGTCGTGCTGGCGTTGACGGCCTCGGCCACGTCGACGATCCGCATCGGCTCCGGCGCCGTCCAGCTCGGGCACCGCACCGCGTTGTCGACGGTGGAGGAGTTCGGGCTCATTGACGCCCTCCACCCCGGACGCCTTGACCTTGGCCTGGGCCGCTCCGGCGGACATCCGAGCGAGGTGAAGCGCGAGCCGGCCCTGCTCGGCGGCACGGCCGTCGTGAACGGACAGGCATCCAACGGGCTGCGCATCCCACCCCGGTTCTCCTTCGAGCACCTGCTCGGCTCGCCGCGCTTCGCATTGCAGAAGACGCTTCTGCAACCTCCCGGTGCGCAGCCACAGAACTACACTGAGCAGGTCGGCGACGTCCTCGCCCTGCTGGCCGGCACCTACCGCTCCGCCGAGGGCGAACAGGCCCATGTGGTCCCCGGGGAGGGTGCGCAGGTGCAGATCTGGATCCTCGGCAGCAGCGGCGGCGAGAGCGCGACCCTCGCCGGGGAGAAGGGGCTGCGGTTCGCCGCGAACTATCACGTCAGCCCGGCCACCGTCCTGGAGGCCGCCGAGGGCTACCGGGCCGCGTTCCGCCCGTCGGCCGAGCTCGAGCGGCCCTACGTCAGCGTCTCGGCCGACGTCGTCGTAGCCGAGGACGCGGCCACAGCGCGGGAGCTGGCCGCTGGTTACGGGCTGTGGGTGCGCAGCATCCGCACCGCCGAAGGGGCCATCCCGTTCCCGACTCCGGACGAGGCCCGCGGGCACCCGTGGAGCGATGCCGATCGCGAGCTGGTCGCCGACCGTGTCGAGACCCAGTTCGTCGGCTCGCCGGAGCAGGTCGCCGACCAGCTGGAGCAGCTGCGCGACGCCACCGGCGCCGACGAGATGATCATCACCACGATCACGCACGATCACGCCGACCGGGTCCGCTCCTACCAGCTGCTGGCCCAGGAGTGGCAGCGCCGTTGACCATCCGCGTCCATATTCACGCCCACGTCCCCGGCGGAGTCGCCGTCGGCGGGGTCGCCCTTGGCGGAGTTGCCGTCGAGGGCGGCGCATGAGCCACATCCACATTGGTCGGCAGCACCACCCGAGTCAGCAGCCCCCGCTGGACAACCCCGCCCGGTGGTCACTGACCGGGGCACACGCGCACCTCGCCGAGCGGCGCGGCAACGTGCTGCGCTACCCGGTCGACGTCTCCCCGTTCGTGGCGCTGCCCGAACACCCCGACGCCGCCGACTGGGATGACATCGCCGCCCTCGCAGGCCCGGGCGCGCTGGTCCCGCTCGCCGGGGTGTCGGTCCCGCCGCCGCGGGGGTGGGAGGTGGTGGCACGTGGCGCCGGGGTGCAGCTCGTCGACGACGGGGTCGCCGCCGCGCACGACGACGAAGCCGTTCGCCTTCAGGCATCGGACGTGCCGGAGATGCTAGCGCTGACCGCGTCCACCAAGCCCGGCCCGTTCCTGCCGCGGACGATCGAGATGGGCGCCTATCTCGGCATCCGCCGCGGCGGCGTGCTCGTGGCGATGGCCGGCGAGCGGCTGCACCCGCCCGGGTGGACCGAGATCAGCGCGGTCTGCACCGACGCTGCTTTTCGTGGCCAGGGGCTGGCGGCCCGGCTCGTGCTCGCGGTGGCCGCCGGCATCCGTGAGCGCGGCGAAACCCCGTTCCTGCACGCGATCGCGGACAACACCAACGCGATCCGGCTGTACACGTCGCTGGGATTCCGCCTCCGCCGCAGCGCGACCTTCCTCGCCGTACGCGTACCCTACAACCTACCCGATCCCGAGGACGTGCCAGTCACGTGAGCGGCACCCGTTTCGGACACTCTGCATCCTCGCCACGACCACGACCGTGCGACAGACCGACCGCCTCCGCGCGGTGAATACCTGTAGAGGACGAGCTGGGTTGTGCGACCGAGCGGGTCCACGATTTTGCTAGTGGTGCATGCGCATAACACCGCCGACGGCTGGCTACGCGGTGACTATGGCGACTGAGGAGAGGGGAGGCAGGCTGCGACGAACACGTGGAACGAGACCCGGGCCAAGCGACCTCCACGAGAGGACAGGGTCGAGGAGCACCGCGCCCGGATCGACGCCGAGGTACGCGCGTACCGGCTGAGGGAGATTCGCGAGGAGCAGGGTCTCACCCAGGTCGAGCTCGCGGATCGGGTTCGCGCTCCGCACCGATCAGTGGGGTCGTGGTTATGACGCCGAAACCGTCCGGCTCCTGTACCGGCTTGGTTTCGGTGAGCTGGACATGCATGGATTTCGTCCTCGTCCTCGTCCTCGGCACCTGGCGTGACTTCATCGTCCATTCCATCCTCGAAGACGAATGGATACCCTAGCACGGCACGGATACAGTCAACCAGAGTCCCGTCGCAATCCTGATCGGTTCGAGCAGCAGCGAGCCCAAGCAGTAATTCCGATAGACTGCCGAACTTTCCTGTTTATAATCAAATGAAGGGAATCATCCCACTTTTCCGGTCCAAGCCCATACTCTGAACTGTTGTTATACCGCTGAACGCGTATCTTCGCCTAGCCGATCTATAGCCCGGCGTATCCCTTGAGCGATGTCGAGGAAGGCTGCATCGCGGTCTTTCCACTGCGTCACAGGCCTCGCATCTCGCGGGAGAGCTTGATAGGAATCAAAAATGCTTCCCTGCCAGTCCACAGCACGCAGGAGTACGGGGATTAGGCAGGCGTCGCCCGTTGCGTGGCGTTCAACTGCACGCACCGCTTCAATCCCGACGCAGTAGTCCGATGCCATGAAGTCTGGACTCAGCAAAAAGAGAATCACCTCAGCTCTGTCAAGCTGATCGTCGATCTTCTTGCGCCAATCCATCCCTGCTACGATTTCCCGATCGTGCCATTCTCGAATTATCTTTGCGCGTTTCAGATTTGCCAGGTGTTTGATAAGTTCTCGCCGAAGCAGATCGTCTGCGTGTGCGTAGGAGATAAATACACTCACAGGAGGGTTTCGGTCATCCTGTTCACGTTCCGATGCGAGGAGCCGACGGTCTTGATTTTCTCTGAGTTTGACGAGCAGATCTCCGTCGTCGCGACCGTCCCTGCGACGCTGTACCAGTTCAGCCTCAAGCAGTTGGCGCTCACTCTCTAGCTCAAGGAGAGATGTTAAAGGTTTCGTCGACGCATGAGGGGTAGAGGGTGCAGGAGTAGCCGGCATGATCTCGTTTACTACAGGGACTCGTCGCGCGAATTCCTCGTAGAAGCTGACATAGCCGAGAGGTGACATTTTCTCTCTCGTATAAAAATAGATCTCGATGTTGAGCGCCTGAGGGCTG
>NZ_CAAAFT010000042.1:0-2172 GCF_900634765.1 Candidatus Protofrankia californiensis
TTCTTGTCGTCGTACGACTTCTCGATCTGGCTCGCCAACGGGGCTGCCTGGGCGACTGCCGGGATGAATAGGAAGGCCACGAGGGCAACACCTACTGCGAGCAGCAGGTACACAGGCCTTTTCGTGAGCGTCACGCCGCTCCCTTTCATGATTAGCTGGTAAGTCAATGATTTCCACTTGGGCGCCCAGTTCAGCATAGCGCCAACCGGTCGAGCGTGCCGATCGCCAGCCCCGGAGCTCGACTCGGAGTCCGTGGATTGCGGCTAACGGCCTCCTAATCGGTGGACTGGTGGTCGCTGGGTACAAATTGTCCGGGTGTTCCACCCAAACAGAAAAAGGATGGAGTTCGAGTTGGTTGGCTGCTGTTGGGATCGGCACGGAGCCTCCACCCTGGCGACCAACTGTTTCACCTAAGACGCGCTGTCGTCGTCGAGGAGCAGGTCGGCGTTGTCCGGACAGCCGGCATCCACCCGGGCGGCGCCGTTAGTGTGTCGGGCACCGCCGTGGTGAATTGAAGGCCTGTGCGCCAACGGGTAGACCCATCTGGCGTAGTAGTCGGCGAGCAGCGGCTAGCATTCCTCCCAGGACTGCAGTTGGTCGCGCCAGTCGGCGAAGGACTCCGAGCCTATGACCGCCACATCCCCGGTTTGCAGCTCCTCCGCGAGGCCGTGTCCGGATGTTCACCCTGCGAGTGGTCGAGAAGACAATGTCGGCCTGCGTCCCCGCGGTGCAGTGCCCGGCTCTCGGGTACTGCGGTGGTCAAGAAGGCGATCTCGAAGGCTCCGACGAAGCGGGAAACAACCTCTCGGTTCCACACGAACCCCGAGCCGGTAGGGACCCGCTATCCGGCCCGTGAAGGGGCGGTTTCGGAGTACGGCGGAAAGCCGCCATTGCAATCTTGATTCGGGTGGACCGGATGGCAAGGAGCCGTGCTCCCACTGCTCCTGCCGCACCATGTGAACGCCGGACGAGCCCGTCCCCGCCGGGCGAAACTAAAACTCGACCCTGTGGTAGGTATCCTTGTCACAGGAAAACCATGGCGACGGCCCCCGCCGAGCTGCGACGACGGGTGGGCCAGCAGTGGGCCGATCCCGTTGTTATCACAGCAACCGGGAAGACAGGATATGCCACCACGTGCGGGGAGGCCAGCTGGGCATCCGCTTGCCGGGCCGGGTATCCGCACCCCACCGGACCTGATGACCCGGCTCCAACGCCAACGCCGGCCGGTACCGCCAGAAGGCTCCCTGTGGTAGCGCGCTACGTCGCGCAGGTCGAGGCGCTGCCGTGAGGATCGAGCCTGCTGACGACGGCATGTTCCGTGAGCGCGACCAGTGGCGCTACGACCCGCCGTACGACTTCTACGACGATGACGGGCAGCCGGTGAAGAACCCGGAGCGCTTCTTCGCCGCGCGTGACGACGACGGCACGCTGGTCGGCTTCTACTACTTCGAGCAGAACGGCGACGTGCTCTTCTACGGGTTCGGCCTGCGGCCCGACCTTACCGGGCGCGGGCTCGGGGAACAGTTCGTGCGCGCCGGGCTCGAGTTCGGCCGCGCACGCCACGCACCGCGGCAGGTCGTGCTCGACGTCGCCGCGTTCAACGAGCGCGCGATCCGCGTCTACCAACGCGTCGGCTTCACCGAGACCGGTCGGCGCGTCGAGACGTTCGACCGCTGGGGCGCTGTGGAGTTCGTCGAGATGGAGGAACGACGCTGATCGTCGCGGACGAGGTGCGCGCCGCGCCACCACAAGGCTCCCCCCGGTAGCAGGATTCGCGCACCGATCGGGACTCGGCGCTCACAGACGGTGTCCAGAAAAAATCTGGCACGGCTGGGCTTCTGGGCGTGTCGTCTCCCTCTCCGGGTGCATCATCGTCCCCGTCATCGGAAATGAGCCGAAATGATCAGCGGATGCGGATCGCCTTCAAGGTTACCGTTCGGGAGTCCAGCTGATGGATCGTGCCCAGGCTTCCGCGTGTTCGGTGATCTCGGCAATGAGTGCGCCAGGCTTCGCTCACCGGCAGAACAACTCGATGGAGTAGCTGACGCTGCGGGCCTGCTCGGAGTAGACCGTCACCGTGAAATAAGATCCGGACGCACCGACGTACGTCCCCCGCACGGTGATGACTTGTACCCCACCCGGTCTCAGATTGCCCTCTCGCGGATCGGTGAA
>NZ_CAAAFT010000042.1:2400-3221 GCF_900634765.1 Candidatus Protofrankia californiensis
TCACTGTCCTGATAGCGGTCGGCGTTTTCACCGGGGTCCTGTCGGCATCGATGTCCGCGGACGGCGCGCTCGGGGTTCCCTGGACCCTGTTGGGGGTCTCCCTGATCGCGATGGGGCCGATCCTGCTGTCCACCGTGCTCAACCTCGCCGGCTAGGCGCCCGGGATGGCTGGCGAGCGTCGTTTCTCCACCGGCGTGCGGGTCCTGGTCGCCGCCGGGCTGGTCGCGGTCGGGATCGCCGTCGGGCTGGTGCTCGGAGGCCGGGGCGGCTCCCCGGCGCCGGCACCGTCTCCGACCGCTGGTGCGGCCGGCACGGTCCCGGCGACCAGCGGGCCGGTGACCCCGGATCCGGGCCTGCCCACCCTCGATTTCTCCGACCTGGCCTGGGCGGACTTCCACGGCCTCGCCCTACCGGTGTCGCCGACCGCGGGCCCGCACACGCAGGTCGACGACCGGGTGTCCGGGTTCGCCCACACCCCCTGGGTGCAGCCCTCGCCGCGATCCACATCGCTGTTCGTACGGACGCCGCTGTCGGCGCCTACATCTTCGAACCCACCATCACCGAGCAGGCCACCGGTACTGACCAGCCCGCCCTGCTGGAACAGACCCGCACGACCGCGGCCCAGCAAGCCGTTCCCGCCCGGCTGACCGGACGGTTCTCAGAACCGGGCTACCGCTACGTCGGGATCCGCTTCGACGTGGCCATCCCCGACCGGGTCGTGCTGTATCTGGCCACCGCCGCCGAGGACACCACCGGCACCACCGTGTACGCCGCCGGGCGCGTTGAGCTGCGCTGGGAGCGGGGGGACTGGCGGGTCGTGG
>NZ_CAAAFT010000043.1:0-10133 GCF_900634765.1 Candidatus Protofrankia californiensis
CGCCCGACCCTCCCGCGGGCCGCCCCACCCCGCGATGTCCGATGGCCGGGCCCCGACCCGGACGCCTCGCCCAGAGCCCGACCCGGGGGAGGCGCGTCCGATGGGGAGTCGTCGTGTCGGAACTGCATCCCGAGCCGGCCGGTCAGGTTTCGGCAGTGGCCGGATCCGGGGAGAACGTGCCGACACCTGCCGACCAGCCCTCGGTCAGTGGGTCAGGAATAGACCGCGAGCATCGGGCCCGGTTGCAGGCTGCTCGTCCCGAGCTCCGCGTCGACCGTACCGTGGTTCTGCCAGAATTCGACGGCGCCCTGCACGTCCCGATTTTCGATCAGGTCGGTCAGGCGTTCGTACCGGGCGACCGACTGTTGGATGAATTGGCGCCCGTCCGCTTCGGAGATATTCCGCAGAACGGATTCGTACTCCTTCCGGAGCAGAGTCGAGACGAGTTCCGCCATCAGGATCAGAGTCTTGTTGTGGGACGACCGCACGACCAGGATGCGAAAGTCGATGGACGGGCGGGAAAAGTCGAGAATGCTGCGTGGCCTGCCGGCGGTCAGCAGGCAGTTACGCATTTTCCGGAGGTCTGATCCGCTCCGGCGTGCTGCTGCCAGCGCCACGGCGCCCGGTTCCACCACCGCCCGCGCCTCAACCAGGTCCCTGACGGAAGTTCCCTGCATCTGCAGGCGTAGACCGGTCTGCCGCGCGAGAACCCGGGTGTCCGGCTCCTGAACGAGTGGTCCCAGGTGGGACCCGCGACGAAGAATGATCAAGGACTCGGATTCGAGGATGCGCAATGCCTCGCGCATTGTCGGCCTCGCGACACCGTATATGTCCATCAGCTCGCTCTCCGGCGGGAGATGCTCGCCGGGCCTGACCTCACCGCGCGCCATCCTGCCTCGGAGGTCGTCGGCGACCATCTCGGAGAACTTGCTGAACCTCGGCCCACGTTCCGGCCCGAACATATTGACACCCATGTCGTCCGCCTCCTCGCTGAAGCGTGAGAAGCCATGCTAACGGCGGAAGAGCGCCATGATCTGGTGCGGTCGGATTCTTGTGAGGCCGCACACGTCCTGTGAATCGACCCACACCCGTGTTCACTGGCTATTACTGTGGGTTTCCGGTAGGCCGGTGGGCTGACCGGCCGTCACGTCGGCATGACTACCCGGCACATCGCCGCATCCACGCTTCCACCACGGGAACTGGTATATACAACACTGTCGGTTGGGAATGGGTAGGGAGTATTAGAGTGAAGGCGTCGCCCTTTTCGCGCCGTTCGCCGGAGGGGGCAAAGGATATCTGGACCCGGACGTCGGCGTATCCGCCCGGTGGTAGGTGAGACCGGTGGTATGTGAGAGGAGAGACCACGAAATGGAGTGGGACGAACCACCGCCCGCCACCGCCGTATCCCGCCTCGGGCATTCGATCAAGCGGGCTGAACAGGCGCTCATCCGCGAGAAGACCCGGGCGCTGCGCGACGTCGGTCTGTCCGTCCCGCAGTACACGGTACTGTTCACGCTTGCCGAGTCACCTGGGCTCTCCGGTGCCCAGCTCGCCCGCCGATGTATGGTCACGCCCCAGTCGATGGCAAGCCTGCTGCTCACGCTCGAGGCGAAGGGGCTGATCGTACGTGAGCAGTCGGACGTCCATGCCAAGGTCTTCCAGTGCCGATTGACCCAGTCCGGCTGGGTGCTGTTGCACCGGGCGGACGCCGTCGCGCTCGCGGTCGAGCAGCGCCTTGCCGCCGTCTTCACCCCCGCCGAGTCGGAGGAGTTTCGTTCCCTGCTCGAGCGGACCGTCGCCATTCTCGACGACGAGACCGGACGCTCCGCGCCACCCGCGTCATCCGCGTCACCGGCGGCGCTGCACTGGCCGCAGGCGGCAGGCCAGTAGAAACCCGGCCAGCAGAAACCGAGGGCAACCAGCAGGATTGGTGGAAAAACCGGCAGGATCGGCCGAGGGTGGGCTGAGTGAGCGTTCTCGGCCGTGAGACCTTGGCCGACTTCCCCTCGGGAGAGGCCGGTCAACCGGCTCTCGGGTGAGGCCCTACCCTCGGCTGGCGCTCCCCGCTCCGTCCACCCGCCGGCGGCGGGCGATCTCCGCCAGCACCACACCCGTGGCGACCCCGGCGTTGAGCGACTCGACCTTCCCGACCATCGGGATCCGCACGGTCAGATCGCAGTGTTCCCCGACCAGTCTCGACAGGCCGCGTCCTTCCGAACCGACAACCAGCGCGAGCGGGTCGGAGGTCATCTCCAGGTCGTCCAGGCTGATCTCGCCGTCCGCGGCGAGTCCCACCACGAACAGACCGGCCTGCGCCCAGCTCGTCAGCGCGCGCACAAGGTTCGTCGCCCGCGCCACCGGCAACCGGGCCGCGGCGCCGGCCGACGTCTTCCAGGCCGCGGCGGTGACGCCGGCTGCCCGCCGCTCGGGCACCATGACCCCATGCGCGCCGAACGCCGCCGCCGACCGGATGACCGCACCGAGGTTGCGCGGGTCGGTCACGCCGTCCAGGGCCACCAACAGTCCTGGTGGCGCTCCCTGCGCGCGGGCGAGCAGGTCGTCGGGATGGGCGTACTGAAATGGCGGTATCGACAGCGCCAGCCCCTGATGCGGCGCGGAACCGCATATCCGGTCCAGTTCGGTCCGTGCGACGTCCGCGACGGCCACCCCGCCGCGCGGGGCAAGGCGACGGGCCTCGTCAAGACGTTCGTCGTAGTCGGTTCCAGCAGCTACGTAGAGGACGGACGCCGGGACGCCCGCCCGCAGCGCCTCGACCACCGCGTTGCGGCCGACCACCAGCTCGTCGAGTTCGCCCCGCTCGTCCCGTTCCGCACGGCCGGAGCGCCCCGCGCGGGCCGGACCAGCCCAGGCAGGCCCGCCCGTGCGGCCCCGCTGCGGCGCACGGGGGCCGCGGGCCCCGGTATCACCGGCGGCCCGGTCGTCACGGGTCCTGGCGCCGCGAGCCCGGTCGTCACGGCCTCGGTCGTCACGAGTCCGGTCGTCACGCTGCCCGCTCTTGTCGGCGGCGCGAGGTCCGCTGGGACGCCGTGCCTCGCCAGCGGTGGCCGCAGCCGCAGCTGCCCGACGCTGGGCCGGGTGGCCGGGACGCATCTCGGCTGGTGGGGTCGCTCCACGCCCCTGCAGGCTCTTTCGCCGCTGCCCCCCGCTACCGGCCGACGCGCCTTTACGGTGTGACCCGGCCTTGGCCGCGCGGCCGCCCTGACCACCGCGGGCCACGCCATTGCCGCCGCGCCTGGACTGGCCGGCCATCAGAGGACTCCACCAGCACGGGGCCCGCAGGTATCGGAAAACATCGTCATACGGTATACGGACGCCTGCCCGCGCCTAACGCGGGATCGCCCGACCCGCGTTAGGCCGCGCTCATCACCGGAGGTCGTCCAGGATCTGCCGGCTCCAGGCGGCGCCCGCTTTTCAGGCCGAGGCCGACGAGCAGGCCGGAAACGGCGAATCCCGCGGCTGCGATCGTGAACGCGATGGTATAGGAGGATTCGCGGGTCATGCCTGTGGGCAGGAGCCGGCTGGTCAGCAGGGTGACGGTCATGGCGCTGGCGAGCGCGCTGCCAACCGTGCGCGCGATGGAATTGATGCTGTTGGCGATCGCGGTTTCACCTGGCGGTACCGCCAGGACGAGCAGAGGGGGTATGGCGGCGTACCCAAAGGTGATCGACAAGTTGACGATCACTCCACCGAGGATGACCTCCCAGGTTGCGTCATGCAACAAGGCAAGGAGAGCGAACCCGGTGACGCCGAGGACGGTGGCGGCCAGGAGCGTCGCCCGGCCGCCGTGGCGTCGTACCACTCTGCCGCTGAACGGTACGACGAGCACGCCGGCCACCACCCCGGGAAGCAGATAGACGTTGCTGGTCGCGAGGACGCTGGCGCTGAAGCCGTAGCCGGCCTCGGCGCGGGGCGTCTCGACGAGGTGGGAGATGCCGAGGAAGCCGGTGAACATCCCCACTCCGAGGAACAGTCCGGCGAGGTTTGTGATGAGGACGGGTCGGTGGGCGAGCAGCCTCGGAGCGACCAGCGGCGTGCCGACCCGGTTCTCGACGCCGAGCCATACCGCGAACAGCACCGCGCAGGCGGTGAAGCAGCAGAGGGTGGCCGCGGAGGTCCATCCCCAGTCGTTGCCCTCTGACAGCGGCAGGAGTAGCAGGACGAGCGCCGCACCGAGTAGCCCGGCACCGAACCAGTCCACCGTTCCCGAAGCATGACTGTCCCTGTGCGGGACCGCGACCGCGGTCAGGAGGAGAGCGAGGAAACCGGCCACGGTGGCAAGCCAGAAGATCTGATGATAGTCGCCGTGGTTACGGGTAAGCATTCCGGCCAGGCCGACGCCGAGCCCGCTGCCGAGCCCGAGCATCCCGCTGACCACGGCCATCGCGAAGGTCAGCCGGTCGGTGCGGATTTCATCCCGCAGCACGCCCATGGCCAGCGGGAAGATGCCGTACGAGGCTCCCTGCAGCACCCGGCCGAGGACGAGCAGCGGCACGGATGCGGTGGCCGCGGCCAGTAGTGAACCCGCCACGACCACCGCCAGGACCCCGAGCAGTACGCGACGCTTTCCGTGGAGGTCTCCGAGCCTGCTGAGGAGCGGGGTGAGTACCGCGGCGGCGAGCAGGTTCGCCGTGACCGCCCAGCTCACGGTCGCCGTGGTCGTATGAAGCTGTCCCGCGATTTCGGTCAGCGCGGGCACGACCAGGGTCTGTATCAGGGACAGGACGATGACATCGAGGCAGAGCGTGAGCACCAGGAGCCGCGCCGTCGCGTCACCGGCGCGGACTCCGGGCGAACTTCCGGCGATGATCACTTGAACGCTGGTTGCCTACGCCTGGAAGCGCACGGGAAGGTTCGCCAGACCGCGGATGAGGATGTTCGGCTTGTACGTCGGCTCGGCCGTGAGGATCTCGGCGGTCCCTACGCGGCCGACCCAGGTGTCGAGGAAGATCTCCATTTCCAGGAGGGCGAGGGGTGCGCCCAGGCAGTAGTGGTGACCGAGACTGAAGGACAGATGGCGGGAGACCGATTGCTCCCCGGAGAAACGAGTGACGTCGAGCCGGTCCGGCTCGTCGTAGGCGTCCGGGTCGCGGTTCGCGCAGGCGATCAGGGCGACCACGCCTTCCCCGGGGGCGAAGGTCCGGCCGCCGACCACGAGCTCCCGTTTGGCGGCGCGGGTGTTCATGTGGATGGGCGAGTCGTAGCGGAGCAGCTCGTCGACGGCCCTGGGGATCAGCTCCGGCCGCCTGCGCAGCAGGTCGAGCTGGTCGGGGTTGCGCAGCAGGGCGAGGGCGCCGTTGCCGACCAGGTTCACGGTCGTCTCGTGGCCGGCGATGATGAGGGTGATGCAGGTGCCGAGCAGTTCGTCGGCGGTGAGCCTGTCACCCTGGTCCTCCACCGCGGCCAGGGAGCTGATCAGGTCGTCACCGGGGTGCTGCCGCCGTTCGTTGACGAGCTGGCGGAAGTATCCGGCGAACTCCGGCAGTGCTTGGTTACGAGCGGTGAGCGCCTCGGGGGTCATGTAGACGTCCGGGTCGAACGCGCGAGCAAGCGCTTGCGACCACTTCTGCACCAGTTGGTGGTCCTCGGCGGGCACGCCCAGGATCTCGCAGATCATGGTGAGCGGCAGCGGGTAGGCGATCGTCTCGATCAGGTCGAACTCGCCGGCGTCGAGCGCGGCGTCGATCAGCTCGTTGACGAGTTCCTCGATACGAGGCCGGAGGCCCGCCACCCGCCGTGCCGTGAAGCCCTTGGTGACCAGACCACGTAGCCGGGTGTGGTCGGGCGGCTCCATCCACAGGAAGGTGTCCGGAAAGGCCGACGCCGGGATGGTGGGGTGCAGCTGCTCCGCCTCCTTGTCGTGCCCCCAGTCCCCGCTCTGCAGGATCTGGACGCAGTCCTCGTAGCGGGTTGCCAGGTGCAGTCCGAAGTCCGACATGTGCAGCGGGCCGGCGTCGCGCAGATCGTCGTACCGGGAGTACGGGTCGGCCCGGTTCGTCGGGTCGAACAGTTCATTCAGCAGGGGCGGCGGCGCGGCAGGGTTGTTCGGCGTTTTCACCGGGGTCGTCGCCACGTCCATGTCGGCTCCCTCTCACGATTCTTCGGTGCCGTCGTCACCGGTTGTCTCAGGCCTCGACCGCACCGGCTGATGTATCTGGCGCCGGCACCGGTGATGAAATCACCGAACGCACAGGGTCGTCCAGTGAAACGGTATTTCAGCACGCCCGGCTGGCGGCCCGGTGAACGGTCCATTTACGTGCCGGGACGAGAACCTAACGGGCTTGGTGGCGACCCGGTCGCCGCTGGGGCCGGCCATTGTGGCATCGAATGGATCAATCGGATTGGCTGATAACGGCGGGGTTGCGCAAAGGGCAAGATAAAGAGTAGGGGCGAGCTCGCGACCTGCGGTTACGGTGCTTCCCGGCGCAGGGGAGAAGAGGTTCCCGATGCATTTTGTCAATCTTCGCAGGTCCGGTTGACGCCGGAGAGGCGACGGACCCAAGATATCGATGGCAACGCGGCCGGAATCGCCGGATCAGTGGTCGGCGGCGGGACGACACGGTGCGTGGACAAGGCGCGGGGAAAGCTCTCGGGACGGCCGGGCCATGCCGGTTGGGGATACATGACGGCGAATGCGTGACGGCCACGGGAGGCGTGATGGAGGACGGCGGAGTGCCCCCGATGTCGGACCAGGAATTGCAGCCCGGTCCGCGGGATCCGCTGCACAGCCGGCTGTCACAGGTCCGGCAGGCCGCGGACGGCCGTGGTCACGCGGTCGTCCTCGGTGCCGGGATCGCCGGGTTGCTGGCCGCCCAGGTGCTGTCGGAGACCTTCGACCGGGTCACGGTGCTGGAACGGGACGTGCTCCTCGACGGGGACTCGCGCCGTGGAGCGCCTCAGGGAAGGCACCTGCACGGGCTGCTCGACCGCGGGCGCCAGATCATGGAGGAGCTGTTCCCCGGGCTGACCACGGAACTCACGCAGCGGGGCGCGTCCACGATCGAGACGCTGGTGGGTTCCCGCTGGTACCTGCGGGGGTTGCGGGTCTGCTCGACCCCGACCGGGCTGACCTCGGTGCTTGCCAGCAGGGGGCTGTTGGAGGACGTCCTGCGGACGAGACTGCGGAAGATCCCCGGAGTGGAGTTCGTCGAGCGGACGTCCGCGGCCGGGCTTGTCGCGGCACCCGACGCTCCTGGCCGGATCATCGGCGTGCGCGTCGCCCGGTCATCTCGCGCTGCCGCCGAGGAGGGCTCGTGGCCGGCCGGCCCGGGGGCCGACGAGAGGGACCTCAGCCGCCTCGTTCGCACGGACTTCACCCGCGTGGATGCCACGCATACCGATCTCATCCGCGCGGACCTCGTCGTGGATGCGACCGGCCGTGCCTCCCGCAGCCCGGACTGGCTGGCCGCCCTTGACATGCCCCGGCCGCCCGAGCGGCGAACCGATGTGGATCTCGGTTATGCGTCGCGTTTCTACCGTTACCGTCCCGAACACCTCGACGGTCAGCGTTCGATCATAATCTCTACCATGCCCGGATTCCGTGGCGGCGGCGCCGTCGCATTGGAAGGCGACCGCTGGCACATCACGCTCGCCGGAATGCTCGGTGACCATCCACCGACGGATCCCGAGGGTTTCGAGGCGTTCGCCCGGACCCTGCCCGTACCTGACATCTACGACCTCGTCACGTCGACCGAGGCATTGAGCGACCCGGTACCCCACCGTTTCTCCGGTTCGCTGCGTCGACACTACGAGCGTCTGAAGAACCCACCCGAAGGATTCCTCGCCATCGGTGATGCGGTGTGCAGTTTCAATCCGCTCTATGCTCAGGGAATGACCGTGGCGGCCCAGCAGGTGCGAGCGCTGCAGGACTGCCTGAGGGCCGGCGGCCCGAATCTGCCGGCTCGTTTCTACCAGCAGGCCGGACGTCTCGTGGACGTCGCGTGGGATATGGCAAACGGTGCCGACCTGCGTTATCCCGGTGTCAGGGGGCGACGCAGCCTGCGTGACCGGCTGGTGGGCCCGTACGCGGAACGGGTACAGGTCGCGGCACATCAGGACGCCACGGTGGCGCGCGCCCTGATGAGCATGCTGAACCTTGTGGACGCCCCCACAACGCTGCTGCGCCCGGCCGTGGCAGCCGGAGTCGTCCGGTTCGGCTGGGCGCACCCGACCACGCCGAGGAAGGTGTCCACCTCCGTAGTTCAGGAGGCTGGGGTTCAGGAGGCTGGGACAGGCACTCCCGGGGGCTGACGGTGCGTGTCTCCGGGACGCTGTGTGTCTGTGGGCGCTGACGGTGCGTGTCTCCCCTCCGTCAGCGCTTCTTCACGTGGTCATCCATTCACCGCGGTCATCCGCGCCGGTCATCCATTCACCGTGATCGTCCATCATGCTCAGGACGCGGGACGGGTCAGGACGACAGCCGGACGGGCAGGGCCGCGAGGCTGCGTACGGTCAGGTGCGGTCGGTAGGGCGGCGGGTCCATGGCCAGGGCGAGGTCCGGGGCACGGCGGATGAGCGCCCGCATGGCGATCTCCGTCTCCAGCCGGGCCAGCGGTGCGCCGAGGCAGTAGTGGATGCCCAGACCGAAACCGAGGTGACGGGGAGCGGGAGCGGTTCCGGCGTAGCGGGTGGCGTCGAAGCGGTCCGGATCCGCGAAGACGTCCGGGTCCCGCTGGGCGGACGCGGACAGGACAATGATTATTTCACCCTGAGCGAACGCGCGTCCGGCGATCTCGGTGTCCCGTAGAGCGAGACGACCGATGAACTGGATGGGTGGGTCGTAGCGCAACGTCTCGTCGATGACGGAGGGCATGAGGTCGGGATCGGCGCGCAGGAGGGCAAGCTGGTCGGGATTACGCAGCAGCGCCAGCACGGCGTTGCCGATCAGGTTGACCGTTGTTTCGTACCCGGCGACCAGCAGCAGGGCACACAGCTCCAGCAGTTCGGTCTCGCTCAGCATGTCGCCCTGGTCCCGCACCGCCACCAGACTGCTGAGCAGGTCCTCGGTCGGCCGGGCTCGGCGCTGTGCGATCAGCTCCGTGAAGTAGGCGTCGAAGTCACGGGAGGACGTGACGCGCCGGGCCAGTTCGTCGGGGGTGAGCAGGTAGTCCGGGTCGATTCCGCGGGTGAGATCGTTGGCCCAGCCCCGGAACGTCTGCTCGTCCTGTGCGGGCACGCCCAGCAGTTCGCAGATGATGCGCAGCGGGAGCGGGCGGGCGAGCGCGTCGATCAGGTCGATCTCACCCGCCTGCGCAAGCGCGGTGTCGATCAGTGAATCGACCAGGGACGTGATCCGTGGTTCCAGACCGGCGATCACCCGGGGGGTGAAAGCCTTGCTGACCAGGCCGCGCAACCGGGTGTGGCCGGGTGGGTTCATCCGCAGGAATGATCTGAGCCCGCCGTCCAGCGCCTCGGCGCGGCGCCATGCGTTGGTCCCCACCTCGTCGCGCCCCCATGCTGTTTCCGACAGGGCGGTCACGCAGTCGCGGTAGCGCGTCACCACCGTGGCCGGGAGCTCCCCCAGTGGGATGCGGTAGAGCGGATCCGCCGCCCGCAGGGCACGGTAGCTCGGGTAGGGGTCGGCGCGGCGTGCCGGGTCGAAGGCGCCGAACGCCAGGGGTACGGCAGCGCCGGGGGCATCCGATGTCGAGGCGGAACTCATGGCCGGGCCCTCTCCTCGTCGTGGTCATCCGGGGCACCGGATACGACAGCGTCGGCCGCCGGACCGTCCATACCGCTCCTCTCACGATTCACCCGTGCCCCCCGGGCAGGCGGTATTGCCGGCAGGTGGTGACGCGATACCGCCGCCGGCCGCCGAGTAGAAGAATCCCCGGGCAGCATTAATCCCCGATGAATCGGTACTGAATCGGCGACGGCGGGAACCGCACGAATCGTTGAACCGCCGACGAGGCATCGATTGGCAGTCGAAATGGCACGATAGGAGATGACGCGATGGGATGACGCGATGGGAAAAGGTGCTACAGGAAACAATGCAATGGGATTCGCTCCGGTGGTTACAGGCGGAGTCTGACGAAATCGGCGGGTCCGGATATCCCGCGACGGACGGTCACCGCGGCCTGCGCGGCCTGCGCGGGCCGGCGGGGGACGGAGGTGCC